>JAQTOT010000056.1 GCA_028713145.1 Methylococcales bacterium | reverse complement strand
GCCACCGTATTTAATGGCGCAAAAAAAGCTCCAGATTGAAAATATCCGCGTTTCATATTTGGAAAATCAAGAATTGCCACGTTTAGATGTTCTTGTTTCAAATCAAGAAAATGGTTTGCAAAAAGAAAGAATTAACGCAATGGGTGATGCGTTTTTAGGTAAAAATAATTCGTGGAACGCAGGCGTTGAATTTGAAGTGCCGATTTTAGGCAATCGCGTCGCGCAAGCGAATTCGCAAGCCGCACAAATCAGTCAACGCAAAGCACGTTTAGCCATTGATAGTGTAAAACGCGATTTGAACAATAATTTATTTGCCAAAATTGAGCATTTGAAAAACAGTCAACAACAGCTTCTCGAAGCGCAAAGAAATGTTGATTTAAAAGAACAATTGCTCAAAATTGAATGGCAACGTCTCGATGCGGGTAAAAGCAACGCTTACACGGTTTTTAAGCAAGAAGAAGAGTTCGCCGACAGCAAACGCCGTTACTATGCAACGCTTACCGAATTGAAAATTACGCAATCGCTTGTTGATTTAATTACAGGTCGATTATTTGATAAATATCACATCGATATTACCCGCGACAATTCCACCATTAACCTTATTCGATTGGATTCTTAGAACTTATGCGTGTTCCATTTTTAGCGTTATTACTGCTTAGTCAGACTGTTTACGCCGCTGATTCGATTGTCGGCATTACCAAGCCAATGCACGATATTGAATTGAGTTTTCCTGTCGATGGTGTCGTTTCAAAAGTGCTGATTAAAGAAGGGCAAAAAGTCAAAAAAGGCGAAGAATTACTCGCATTAGAAAATCAATTACAACTTCAAGAAGTGCAACGCCGCAAAGTGTTACTGGGCGATAATTCCAAACTGCAAACTTCCGCACATAACAAAGAAGTGATGTCAGAACTGCTTAATAACAATCGGCAATTACATAATTATCTTGGCGCGGTAAGTCGTGAAGAAGTGCGAAAACTTGAAATGCAAACCGCTGGCGTTGAAGGTGATTTAACCGCTGCAAAACAAGAGAAAAAACGTGAAGAAATCGAATTGCACATGGCGCAACGCGAATTAGAACGCCGAATCTTACGCTCGCCCATCGATGGCATTATTACCAAACTCGACATTGAACAAGGCGAATGGGCGCAACCAGGCAAAATGGTGTTGCATATTGTCGATACCACAAAGAGTTTTCTGGAAGTAAATATCAGCGTTGATGATATTTATTCGCGCGATTTGAAACAAAATTCATCGTTAAAAATTCAATTTAAAACAGGTGTTAGCGATATTCAAAAAATGGGGACGGTGACATTTATTTCGCCCATTGTGGATAAATCGAGTTCGCTGGTGCGTGTAAAAATTGAATTCGATAATAACGACGGGGCAGTTTTGCTTGGAATGTCGGCAACTGTGTTGTTGCCTGAAATTAAAACACCAAAACCTGCGCTAAATTCTTAACTCATCATGCCAATTTCAATGTCGCAATTATTCGACCGTGAACCCGACAGCCTTGACCTATTAGGCAGCATCAACGCGCTTTATCATTTCGATGGCAATGAAGCGGATTTTTTTACCCATTTCACGAATAATTTAGCGTGGCTGTGTCGCGCTCCGATTTTATTTTGTATTTCAAATTCGCAAATTATCGGGCAGTTTGGTTTGCCTCAAAATGAAGAAATTACATCTGATTTATTGCAAATTGCGGCAAATTTATATGACCGTGCAAAAATAAATGGCTTTGCCCAAGAACCGCAACCGAATCCAATTTTTTCATTGCAACAGCCGTTGTTTCTGGTTTCACGACTTGAAACAGGGCTGGAAAATAACACCGCTTTTTTATTGTTGATTGTTGATAGACGTAATTATTCACAACTCAATGAAACGATTGTGCGTTTGCAATTACTGTCGAATTTGCCTGCGTTGTTTTATGAACGTAACAGCACATCCCCCACAGCCCCCCTTCAAAGGGGGGAGCAATCAGTTCCTGCCGAGTTTGAACAAATCATTGCGTTATCAACTGACATTTTGGCATTGTCGGCGTTAGTGATTAACCAAACGCATTTTGTCGCAGCGAGTATTTTGCTGGTCAATGAAATTGCCTCACGTTTTAATTGTTCACGGGTTTATTTGGGTTGGGATGATGGCGATTATGTCAAAACCATTGCCGTGAGCCATTTGGATAATTTTGAACGCACTACAGAAATCATTCAGTCAATTGAAGCCGCTTTTGAAGAAGCCTTTGACCAAAATGCAGAACTACTGTTTCCCGATTTTCATGACGACACGCCCGTTATTAACGCTGCACATAAAACCTATTTGCAAAAAACACATGCCACGCAATTACTTTCATTACCGTTGCGGCGTGATGGACAGCACGTTTTAGCGATTTTGAGTTGTGAAAAAAATGACGGCACGTTTTGCGAAAAAGAAATTGACGCGCTACGCCTTGTTTTAAATCAAATTACGCCTTGGCTTGATGAATTACATTTTAAAAATCAGTGGTTTGGTTTGCGCCTAAAACAATCGGCACAAATTGCGTTGAATCAAACGTTTAACACTGAAAATAGCGTGAAAAAATTAGGCATTCTCACGTTAAGTGCGCTGTTATTGTTTATTTTATTTGGTCGTTGGGATTATCGAATTGAAGCCACGGCTGTTGTTGAAACTGATGATTTAGCCTACCTCACCGCACCGTTTGATGGTTATATCGATAACGTCACCGTTCATGCAGGTGATAAAGTCAGCCGTGATGCGCTACTGATGCAAATGAATACCCAAGAGCTTTTTTTAAAAGAATCCGAAGCACGTTCAGATGTGCAACGATTTTTGCGCGAAAGTGAAAAAGCACGCGGCAATGATCAAAACGCGGATATGTTGATTGCTCAAGCGCGAACCGAGCAGGCACAAGCAAAATTAGAAGAAATCCAGTTTTATTTAGAACGTGCGGCGTTAAAAGCTCCTTTTGACGGCGTGATTATTGAAGGTGATAAAGAAGATTTACTTGGCGTGCCGATTGCGAAAGGGGACACGATTTTTAAACTCGCCAAACTGACGGGAATGTATTTAAAAATTATCGTGGATGAAAAAGACATCAACTCCATTGTCGACAAGCAAGCAGGTGAAGCGGTTCTTTTGAGTAAGCCCGATATTAAATTACCGATTCATGTTGAAAAAATCATCCCGCTTGCTGAAGTGAATAGCGCGGGCTTGAACAGTTTTAACGTGAAAGTGTTATTTGACGACGCGCCGCAAGAGTGGATTCGACCAGGTATGAGCGGCGTTGTAAAAGTGGATGCGGGCAAACGAAATATCTTGTGGCTGCTCACACATAAAACAGTCGATTTTTTACGTTTGTATTTTTGGTGGTAGACGATGAGTGAGTTTTTTAGCGAATCGTGGCATCGCGTCGCCAAAACACAAATCGGTTTAGTGGCAAGTGTGCAAATACACAAACAGCGTTTTCGCGGTGTAACGTGGTACGTTTTACGCGATACGTTTAACGATAAATTTTTTAGAATTCGCCCTGAAGCGTATCAATTTTTGATGCACTTAACGCCTGAAAAAACCGTGCAAGAAGTGTGGCTTGAATTTATTGAAAAACATCCCACTGTTGCGCCTGGTCAAGAAGAGCTGATTCAACTTTTAACGCAATTGCACGATGCGAATTTGCTCTATTTCAAAAATCGTACTGACAGTTCGCGGATTTTTGAGCGTTATCAAAAACAGAAAAATCAAAAGAAACAGCAGCAAGTATTATCGATTTTCTTTTCAAAATTTTCTCTACTCGACCCCGATGCGTTTTTGAATCGCATTTTGCCGCTGATTCAAAATGTTTTTAGCGTCAAAGCGGCATTGATTTGGTTTGCGATTGTGATTTCGGGCAGCGTTGCCGTAATTGAACATTTCGACGAGCTGCGTGACCAATCACAAGGTTTGCTTGCGCCTGATAATTTATTTTGGTTTTTTGTCGCGCTGTTTTTTCTCAAACTGTGGCACGAATTTGGTCACGCGATGATGTGCAAACGTTTTGGCGGACAAGTGCATTCGATGGGGGTGATGTTGTTGATTTTAACGCCGCTACCCTTTATGGATGCGAGTGCAAGTTGGGCATTTCGTAGTCGTTGGCATCGTGCGTTAGTTGGCGCAGCGGGAATGATTGCGGAATTATTTGTCGCAGGCATTGCTGCACTGATTTGGGCAAATACAGGTGCTGGAACGCTACACAGCTTGTGTTTTAACGTGATGACGATTGCCTCGATTTCGAGTTTAGTTTTTAACGGTAATCCGTTGATTCGCTTTGATGCGTATTACATTTTGTCCGATATTTTAGAAATTCCAAATCTCGCACAAAAATCGCAGCGGCAATGGCTATTTTGGATTCAAAAATATGCGTTTGGTGTGGATGATATTTCGCCTGCTCAAACATTAAAAGAAAGTATTTGGCTAGGCATTTATGGATTACTGAGTTTTTTATATCGCCTGCTTATTTCGGTTGGAATTATTTTATTTACCGCTGATGAATGGTTGTTTTTAGGCTTTTTAATGGCAATGCTTACAGGAATTACGTTGATTGTGATTCCTGCTTATCGGGCGGCGAATTATTTGTTATTGAGCCAAAAGATTCATCGAAAAAAATCACGCACCTACAGCGTGTTAGCCGTGTTTTTACTGCTACTTTCATCATTGTGTTTTATTCCGTATTCGTCAGAAATTGAGGCAACAGGCATTGTAGAATCCACACATTTCACCTCTATTTTCGTCGAAACCAATGGATATTTAAAAAAGGTAAATGTTAAAAATGGGCAACTTGTTTCACAAGGCGACACGTTGCTTGAATTTGAAAATAACGAATTAGCTCTGAGCATTCAAAGTCTGAAAGCGAAAATTACGGAAGAGCAAATTTTGCTCACACAAGCACGAAATGAAAATATCGCCGATTTGGATTCGATTGAAAAATATCTGCTTGTTTTAGAAGAGCATTTAGCCTCACTTCAAAAAGATGAACAAAAGCTCAACGTCATTGCTCAACAATCTGGAATTTGGGTTGCGCCTGAATTTATGCCAAAACAAAAAAACTGGTTTAAACGCGGCATGAAATTAGGCTCGATTATAAATCCCAAGCAATATCGATTTACTGCTGTGGTAACACAAGAGCAAGCCTTTGATTTGTTCGAAGGAAATGTGAACACGCGAGGTGAAGTAAAAGTGCGTGTTGATACGAAGCCAACATTTAACACGAACGCCGTGCAAATTATTCCTTATGAACGCCGTGAGTTACCGTCGGCAGCATTAGGCTGGCTTGGCGGCGGCGACATTGCTGTTACCCATAATGCAAAATCGTCTGGAAAAGAAGCCGCTGAATCTTTTTTTGAAGTTCGAGCCGATATTCAAGCAAACGAAACAGAGCCATTTTTTCATGGCTCGTCGGGTATTTTGAGATTGGAATTACCGCCGAAATCGCTAATTAGCAAAGCGGCAAAAACCATCAATCAAACCTTGTTGAAGCGTTATAAATTGACGTAAATTCTCATATTGAGTGACATCTAACTTCGCCGCCACAATTCCGCGCACTGACAACGTGAAATTGCAGCGGCGTTTTGACAAAAAATTCACGCGCTTGCGTCGTCAATTTTTCTGCCATTTCGCTATTTTCAACCATACAAAAACCTGTGGGGCCCCACGAAGTTTGTCCAATAGCCACTGCGCCTTTTTCGGCAAGAAAAGTCATTGCTTTTGCAACGTTTTCACTGGTAAAAACGCCACCTTGTGCAGGTGAAAAATGCTCACCAACCATTTTTTGCAATTGGGTAATAACGTCGCCAAAACGTGCTAAATCTTGCTCGGCAATCGCAGGTAAGGCTTGCATTAACAGTAAATAACTTAATTTCTCTGCGTCAGTGCGTGAGAATGGCGGCAATGTTTTGAAGGCTTCAATTTCTTGTTTTCCATGCAAACCTTGCCCCCGCGAATCAAAAACTAAAATAAATCGCCAGTCTTTTGGCACATCAAAATGCGCGAGCATTGGGGGAGTAATCGTCTTTTCACCGCGTCCGCCATCGACAACAAAACCACCTTGTTCAAAAACGCCAATGCCAATGCCTGAGCGCAAACCTCTGTCCATAACGGCTGCAATCTCACGCACACTTAAATTTAACTCATATAGCGCATTTAACCCTGTTCCAACGGCTAACGCCATTTGCGTACCAGAACCTAAACCAATGTGTGCGGGAATTTCGGCTATGACGTCAATTTGCACATTTTTCGAGACGTGAAAGGTGTCACAAAAAACCGTGAGAGCTTTTTCAACACGAGGATTTGAAATGTTTTTGTGTTCAGATTTTGACAGAACAAGCTGCGTTGAAATCTCATTTAACGCGACACCGATGCTGCCAAAATTTCGTTCTAACGCGCCACTTAAATCCAAAAAACCCATGTGCAAACGAGCGGGAGCGGTGACTAAAACCGATGAAACCATTATTGCGGTGCCGATTGTTGTTTGAGTGGTTCAACGTCTTTTTTCTCGCCATCGTAGTTGAGCCAACCTGTGAATGTTCCCCACAAAGTTTGGTCTAAATCACGCTTTGGCACATCGACAACTAATTCTGAACTGGGTTTGGAAACGGGCAACGCGCTGGGTCTAAAATCCCCTTGAATGTTTTTAAGTTGTTCGTTTTCAAAGAAAATTGACACGGTTTTTTGTTCTAAATCTTCCCCCCCTTTTTTACTCGAATAGACATAATCCCAGCGATTTTGATGAAAAAAATCAACGAGCATGGGTGAACCCATAATGTATAAAACTTGGCGTTTTGTCATATTAGGACGCAACTGATCAATCATCGCCTGGTCAATCACATTGCCTTGATTTACGTCAATTTTATAAACGTAAGGCAGATATTCAACCGCTGTCGCGCAAGACACAAGTTGCAAACTACAAAGGCTTAAAACTAAAAATTTTGTTCGCATGAAAGTATTTCAAGTGAGTAAAGAATGGCGCAAATTCTACGGGAATTGCCTGAAACAGTCATGCACTCTCCTGTTTAAAAATGGATTTTGTCGTTTGGCTGAGTATTTTCAATTATATTTTCCAGTTGTGATGCCGATAAGTGGAAACAGCTTAATAACCCAACTTTAATGGCGGTAACGATATGACTCTTTTTGCAATTAACTCTTCCTCTCAAACGTATACAGGCAAAACGTTCGCTAACGCGCTGAGTGCAACAAATAAACTCGAAAATGTTGATGAGGCAGGATCGCCTTTGTTACCCAATGCAAGTGAAACACCACAGGGCAATTCACTCACGCAAAGTGTGTTGCAATCGTTGCAAAACTTAGGCGTGAATACATCAATCGATTCAAGTAGCGACAGTGAAAGCGGTAATGCGTTGCAATCTTTTGTTCAGAACTTATACACCGCTTTATCACCTGGAAATACGCCTCCCCCTCCACCGCCTGCTTTACCTCCTCAGCTTGTTGATGTTAGTGGCAGTTCTGATAGCAGTATTGTTGAATCAACGGTGCCGACAATTACCACTATCTCGGGTGGAACGAATCTACGCTACAACATCGATTTGAGTGAAGCCGATTTGGGCGATTATTTACCGCAGGTTGCTGAAAACATTCAAACAGCATTAGAGAATATCGGTAAATATATTGGTTCAAAAGCCACGTTTGATGTCAAAGTTTTCACTCGAAATACAGATCCCAACACGCTTGCCGAAGCAAGTACCACAATGATTACAGCAAACAGCAATGGTCAAGAAACAATTGATTCGTCGTTTGTTTCTGATTCAATGTATGGTGTGGAATTAAGTCCGAATACGCCTGATTCAAATCTTTATATCAACATTGATCGTTTGCCTGAAATGTCATTTAGTGGCAAACCTGCTCCAGACAAATTTGATTTAACCAGCATTTTGACACACGAAATTTTACATGGAATCGCTTTTACTGGTTTGATTGGTAGCGGTTCAGATTTAAAAACAGGCTTCGATGAATTGATTTCAACCGCAAACGACACACCTGTGTTTGTTGGACGGCACGCTCAAACAGCAAATAACGGCAGACCTGTTCCACTTTCACCTGAAACATCAGGAGTTGGCTCTGCTTTTTATCACGTTGCAGTTCCCAGTGATTTAATGTCTGAATCAATTAAAAAAGGCGAAGTTAAAACCATTTCAACGTTGGATGTTGCGATGCTTGAAGATATGGGTGTTGCAGTGACAGGTTTTTCACCAAATTCACCTCCACCTAAAGTTCAAACCGCTTACGCCCCCGTTCCACCTACACCGAGCGAAGCGGTAAAAAACTTGATGAATTCAATGCAGTTAAATAGCGACTTACAAACCAATTTTGATAATTTAGTCAGTACATTAGACAGCAGCGATGTGTCACCAGACCTAAATTTACAAAACTTTTTAACGGAACTTGCCGCCAACACGCAGCAATTACCACCGTTACAAAATACAGGTTCGTTATTTTCAGTTTCTGCTTAAAAACGTCATACCAAAGCGCGATTTCAATGCAAATCGCGCTAACTCTCACGCGCTAAACCCTCAAAAAAACGTTACAATGCACGCAATTAAACTCTTTTTGCGTCATTGAAATATGGAAAATCAAGAAAACGTTGAACTCAAAAATGCGGGTCTAAAAGTCACCATACCACGCATTAAAATTCTGCAATTACTAGAAAAAAATGCCGACAAACGCCACTTTTCTGCCGAGGATGTCTACAAAATTTTGCTGCAAGAAGATGGTGATATTGGATTAGCAACGGTTTATCGCGTTTTAACCCAATTTGAAGCGGCGGGGCTTGTGACACGCCATCACTTTGAAGGCGGAAACTCTGTTTTTGAACTGGATAACGGTGAACATCACGACCATTTAGTGTGTGTAAAATGCGGTAAAGTCGATGAATTTGAAGATGAATTTATCGAAAAACGTCAACGCGAAATTGCAGAAAAACTCGGTTACGAACTTACCGACCACAATTTTTATCTTTACGGTTTTTGCGGTGATTGCCGCAAACCGAAAGCCTAACTTTTTCTTAAAAAATCATTCATGTTTAAACCTCTTATTTTTTACATTGGCTTGCGCTACACCCGTGCAAAACGCCGTACGCAGTTTATTTCGTTTATTACGCTCACCTCTATTTTAGGCATCTCGCTTGGCGTGACGGCGTTGATTACGGTTTTGTCAGTCATGAACGGTTTCGAAGCGGAATTGCGCGAGCGCATTTTGGGGATGACTTCGCACGCAACTGTCACAGGACAATCGGGGCAACTCGATAATTGGCAAGAACTCGACCAGCGTTTAGTTGGTTATCCGCATATTCTTGGTACTGCGCCGTTTATTAACGGGCAAGTCATGATTAACGCCGAGCGCAGAGTGAGTGGCACCATGCTCAGTGGCATTTTGCCTGAAAATGAAGCGAAAGTTTCCGAAGTTGCTGCGAAAATGAAAGAAGGCAAACTCACTGATTTAGTTGCGGGCGAATACGGAATTGTTTTAGGCATCGAACTCGCTAATTATTTGGGCGTTGTGGTTGGCGATAAAATCACTGTCATCAGCCCACAAGTCAATTCAACACCCGCAGGTGTTGTGCCACGAATGCGCCGCTTTACTGTGATTGGCACGTTCCAAGTTGGCATGTACGAATATGACCGAAATATGGCGTTAATTCATCTCGATGACGCGGCAAAATTATTTCGTTTAGATTCAGCAGTTTCAGGGCTACGAATCAAATTAGACGATTTGTTCAACGCGCCCAAAATTACGCATGAATTATCACAAGCACTTTATAACAATTATTACGTCAGCGATTGGACGCTTGCACATAGTAATTTTTTCCGAGCAATTCAAACCGAAAAAACGGTGATGTTTATTATTTTATTGCTCATCGTAGCCGTCGCGGCATTCAACATCGTTTCAACGCTGGTCATGGTTGTTACAGATAAACGCGGCGATATTGCGATTTTAAAAACCCAAGGGCTGACCTCTCCTTCCGTGATGGGGATTTTCATGGTTTTAGGCGCGATTATTGGTGCAGTTGGTACAGTTATCGGCACTATTTTTGGCGTGTTGCTCGCGTTAAATGTCGAAACGATTGTGCCTGCAATTGAAAAATTCTTTAACGTGCAATTTATGGCGGCTGACGTTTATTACATCAGCGAATTGCCGTCGAAACTGGTTTGGTCAGACGTTTATTCGATTGCAGGCATGGCATTTTTCTTGTCGCTACTCGCAACCATTTATCCTGCGTGGCAAGCCGCGAAAATCAATCCAGCGGAGGTACTACGTTATGAGTAAATTCATCTTGGAATGTAAAAACTTAATCAAACGTTACGGCGATTTAGACGTTGATGTGTTGAAAGGGGTGGATTTAAACATTTCAGTCGGCGAGCGTGTGGCAATCATGGGCGCGTCGGGTTCAGGAAAAAGTACGTTACTGCATTTGCTTGGCGGTTTAGACAAGCCAACCAGCGGCGAAGTTGTGTTGAATGGCATAAATTTAAACACCGTTGGTGGTTCAAAATTGGCGAAACTGCGAAATCAATCACTCGGTTTTATTTACCAAGCGCATCATTTGCTCGGTGAATTTACGGTTTTGGAAAACGTTGCTATGCCGCTGTTAATTGGCAATGAATCAGTCAAAAATGCTAAATTGCGTGCAACGGAATTATTAAAACGTGTTGGTTTAGGGCATCGAATTGAACACAAACCTGGTGAATTATCAGGTGGCGAACGTCAACGTGCAGCGGTCGCACGGGCATTGATTAACAAACCAGCACTCGTTTTAGCCGATGAACCAACGGGGAATTTAGACAGTAAAACCGCCGATGCAGTGTATCAATTGATGCTGGAATTGAACCAAGAATTACAGGTGAGTTTTTTGGTGGTGACGCATGACCACGAGTTAGCATCGAAATTGGGAAAAGTGTTGCACATGGAAGATGGATTGATTTTATAACGGGTTCACGCAACGTTTTGTAGGGGGAATTATATTCGCCCCTACGTTCAAGTATTTTAGCCATATTTATTTTGTCGAACCCATTTTGTTGCAATCCATTTTTCACCTGCTAAAACGGGATTTCCCGCATGTAACGTTGCGCTATCGGTTTGTCCTAACGAATTAAAATACGAAAAATACACCGCCGAGCCTTTTTTAGGTGTGACACTTAAATTGGCTTCTGGAAAAAACGTTTCCCCGCCGTTTTCTACGTCATTCAAATACATGACGAGTGTTGCAGTGCGTTGTCCACCTGATTTTAAATGCGTCGCACTGCCGATTTGATTGGCGGGAAAATAATCAAAGTGCGGGCGATATTCTGCTCCTGAAAGGTAATGCAACACTTGAATACCTTCACCATTTTCGACAGGGCAATTCATGAGCTGCGAAATACGCTTTTCTAAAGATTGAATAAGTGCATTTTCACCACGTTGAAAAAACGTGCCTTCACTACTTCGTGCGTTAATGACTTCACCTTTGCCTGATTTCGGATCGACAACTGTTGACGGCGATAACGTTTTCTCTTTTGCGTGAGCAATCAGGGCATCGCACTCTTCATCACTCATAAAATGAGTAAACAATACCACTTCGGGGCGATTTAGACGCAACGCCACATGAACCGTTTTGTCAGCTAATTCAATAAAATTACCCCGTGCAATTCGACTTGATTCGTAACGATAAGGTTCATCCGTTTTCGTTGTGGGCAAGCTCGCCACATCAACGTTCATGAATTTTTCAATACATTGCGTGGCAAAAGTGGCTTCAAATTGAGCATTCACCATTGCTTCAACCATCGATTGAACCGAGCAGCCCCGTTGCAAATTACTGATAATCCATTCTTGCCACGCTAAAGAAAGTTCGCTGTTTTGTGTCATGTTTCACCTGCTGTGTGTTGAGTTGGCGATACCGTTTGGGATTTTTCGTTGTGGTATGATTTGAAAAGACATTTTACCGCTATTCAAACATTATTTTTCGCGCTATGACACCTAACTCACTAACCACTTTATTCACCGTTGAAAATTTACACATTCATTTTGGCGATGTGCCTGTTGTGGATGGCATTAGTTTTGGTATTTATACGGGGGAAACGTTTGCATTAGTCGGTGAATCGGGCAGTGGTAAATCCATGACGGCACTTGCGGCATTAAATTTGTTGCCACATAACGCGACGGTAACAAGTGATGTGATGCGTTTGCAAAACGAAAACTTGGCGCAACTCACCGAGCAAGAATGGTGCAAAATTCGCGGGCGACGGATTGCGATTATTTTTCAAGACCCGATTGCGTCATTAAATCCTGTGATGACCATCGGAGCGCAAATTGCTGAAGTTATTTTGTTGCATTTCGACTTATCGAAAAACGAACTTAAGCAGCGCGTCATTGAATTGTTGCAGCAAGTTGAATTGCCGAATGCCGCGCAACGTGTGAACGATTATCCGCATCAACTTTCAGGTGGTCAGCGTCAGCGTGTGATGATTGCGATTGCACTCGCGGGCAAACCCGATTTACTGATTGCCGATGAACCGACCACTGCGCTCGATGTCACGATTCAAGCGCAAATTTTGGAATTACTCAAAAACATTCAAGCACAAACAGGCATGGCGTTGTGGCTGATTAGTCATGATTTAGCCTTAGTTTCAAGCATTGCAAAGCGCGTTGCCGTGATGCAATACGGCAAGATTGTTGAAACGGGTGACGCGGTGAGTGTGTTCCAAAATCCTCAGCATCCTTACACGCAAAAATTAGTGGCTGCGTTACCGTCGATGAACAGTTGTGAAAACAAGGAAATTTGCATCGAGCCAGTTTTATTACAAGTGCAAAATTTTCACTGTCACTATCCCATTCGCAAAGGAATTTTTAAACGCATCGTGGATTACGTTCGTGCGGTTGATGACGTAAGTTTTTCGCTAGAACGCGGCAAAACATTGGCATTAGTGGGTGAATCAGGCTGTGGCAAAACAACGTTAGGCAAAGCGTTGTTACATTTGATTCCATCGAATGGCGGCAAGGTTTTTTTAGATGGAGTGGCATTGCATGACTTAACAGGTGAAGCCTTACGACAACAACGTGCAGCCATGCAAATCGTATTTCAAGACCCTTTTTCGTCAATGAATCCGCGTTTGCTTGTAGGAGAAATTATTGCCGAAGGTTTGCGAGCGTTGCGTCCAGAAATGACTGCAAGTGAACGTGAAAATCGCGTTAAGAATTTATTAAAAAAAGTTGAATTACCTGAAGAGGCAATGTATCGCTACCCACACGAATTTTCAGGTGGTCAGCGGCAACGCATTTGTATTGCGCGTGCGCTTGCTGTTGAACCGAAAGTGATTATTTGCGATGAGCCAACCAGTGCGTTAGATGTTTCTGTGCAGGCGCAAATTATTGAATTACTCAAAACGCTGCAACGTGAGCAGGGCATGAGTTATCTATTTATCACGCATGATTTAGGCGTTGTCGCTGAAATTGCGGATGATGTTGCTGTAATGTTTAAAGGGAAAATCGTAGAGCAGGGCGCAGTGAAACACGTTTTAACCGCGCCTTTGCATCCTTATACAAAAAAATTATTAGCGGCAGTACCAAAAGGCGTTTCTGCGGTAAGTCGAATAATTTCATCAAATTGACAATTCTGCGCCAACTTTTGCAAACAAATGGCAAGTTCTGGCGCGACTTGCTGAATTTGTACAACCACATCGTCGATATTTAAAATCAACGCCGCATGATGCAATTGTTGTTTTAACTCTGGTGAGAGTATCGCTAGCATTTCGGCTGTTAATTCTGTTTTCGTGTGATTTAGTGCAATGTCGATGAGTGATTGGTTTAATGATTCCGTATTGATTTCATCGGCATTAGCAAGCGTGATAGGTAATTCAATTTTAAACGTTGAACCTTCGCCTAAAACGCTTTTGACACTAATTTTTCCGCCCATCAGTTCCATTAACGATTTCGTTGTGGCAAGTCCTAAACCTGTTCCTTCTAACCCAGCGTTTGTTCTGGCTAATTGTACAAACGGTTTAAATAATTCGTTTAAGTCACTTTCAGAAATCCCCATTCCGTTATCGATGACTTCAATTTCAAGCATTTTTCGTGCAGATCTTGGCAATGACAATGCTGTAACGCGCAACTTCACTTGCCCTTGCGTAGTGAATTTCACCGCATTTTCTAGCAGGTTAATCAAGATTTTTTCCATTTTGCCATGGTCGGCTTTGACATATTGCGGCACATCTGGCGTTATTTCTAAATCAAAATTCAAATTCTTTTTTTCGGTATACGTTTTAATCGTTTCGCTAAGATGCGAGAGTAATTTCAACAAATCGAAAGGTTTTACATTTAATTTCAACCGTCCTGCATCAATACGCGAAATATCAAACACACTTTCGATAATACGAAATAAATGCCAGCCGTTACGATTGATAATATCGAGTTTTTCTCTATTGTCTTTGCTAATTGAATCGTCTTTTGCCATAAGTTCAGAAAATCCTAAAATGGCATTCAGTGGTGTTCTTAATTCGTGATTCATGTTTGCAATGAATACACTTTTAGCTTGATTAGCCGCTTCAGCAGCATTTTTGGCATTACACA
>JAQTOT010000055.1 GCA_028713145.1 Methylococcales bacterium | reverse complement strand
TTTTCTAAGTTCCACTGCTGCGCGGTGTGTGCAGCTTGATGAAATACCCAAGTGCCAATTTCTTGAATTAAATTCGTTTCTTCGGCAAGCGGAATAAAAACAGCAGGCGAAATCATGCCCAGCGTTGGATGTATCCAGCGTATCAAGGCTTCAGCTTTGACAATTTTTCCTGTGCTAACGTCAACAATCGGCTGGTAATACATGTGCAGCTGCTCATTTTCAATGGCTAAACGTAGATTGTTAATTAACATCAAACGTTCATGTGCTTGCTCTTGCATACTACGCGTAAAGAAATTAAAACTATTTTTCCCCAGTTCTTTGGCGGCATACATTGCCTGATCAGCGCATCCCATTAGCGCATCGACATCGGTTGCATCTTGTGGATACACCGCAATGCCAATACTGCCCGAAATATAAATAATATGCTCACCAAACTGAAAAGGTTTAGCCAGCGCATCAATGATTGCCGCTGCAATACGTTCTAGCGGTGGAATAAGTCCTGCTTCAGGCAAAATAGCCACAAATTCATCGCCACCTAATCTTGCAACCGTATCCGTTTCTCGAACACAACTTTGAATGCGTTTTGCGGCTTCTACCAATAAGTGATCACCTGTTTCATGACCCAACATATCGTTCACTTCTTTGAAATTATCCAAATCGACAAATAAAAGTGCGACACGGATTTGACTGCGTTCTGCCTTGAGAATTTCTACCCGCAACCGATTATTAAACATGCGGCGATTAGGCAATCCCGTTAGCGTGTCGTAACTCGCGTGGTAGTGCATTTCTTGTTCGATACGTTTGCGTTCGGTGATGTCACGACCAATCGCTATCACCCCTATAATGTCTCCATTCAGGTCATATTCAGCGACATAACGAATGTGATGATTTCGCATTTTGCCAAGCGGGTTCGGCAATATAAGCTCAACTTCATATTCTTCACCCGTTGTAATGACATGCTCAATGGTTTTGTGACTCACGATTGCCATATCATCATTGGGGAATCTTTCGATAATTGTCATCCCAATGGTGGGTAACATTTCAGGGACAAGACTCGCTATCAATGCAGGATTCATGTAAATCACACGACCTTGCCTGTCATAACGCGAAAGATGATCAGGCATATTTTCTGCCAACGACCTAAATTGTTGCTCGCGTGCAGCAAGTTCTTCTTCCATGTGTTTGCTTTCGGTAATGTCTCGACTAATACTCAATACACCGACAATTTCACCATTTCTGTCACGCTCAGGCACAAAACGAACATGATAGATTTGTCTTGTACCGTTCCAATCTATTACGGTTTCATATTCAAAATTTTCACCCGTTTCAAGAATGTGTTCGACGATTCTATGAGCTTCTATCGCTTTTTCATCGTTAGGAAAACTTTCAATAAGTGTTTTACCCATTGTCGGTAAATGCTTTTGCGTTAAAGAAGATTTCATCGACGAATTCATATAACACACACGACCGAGGGCGTTATAACGCAACAAATTATCAGGCATATTTTCTGCGAGCATTCGGAACTCGCGTTCGCGTGTGGCAAACTGGTTTTCAATGAGTTTGAGTTCGGTAATGTCATGCCCAATTAAAACCACACTAATGACATTACCGTTTGCATCGAGTTCAGGGGCATAACGATTATAAAAATAACGTGTTTGTCCATCAGCAAGCACTAATTCCGCTTCGCCTTCTGTTGCTCGCCCCGTTTTTATCACATACTGCAACACCCGTTCGACTTCGTTTGTGACATGTTTATCAAGCAGCGTTCCCTGCGTTGGCGTATGCGCTAACAATTCAACGCTTGTTTTTCCCGACATTTTTTCGACAGCAGGATTAACGTAAATACGACGACAATTTGTATCGTATCGAATAATCGGCGAGGGTGAGGTTTCAACTAAAATACGGAATTCTTGCTCACGTTGGCGGAGTTTTTCCTCCATTTTTTTACGTTCGGTAATGTCATGTGAAATAACAGTAACACTTGCTACATCACCGTTTGCATCGAATTCAGGCGCGTAATTATTGTGGAAATAATAAATTTGTCCCGTAGTAGGAACTCTAAATAAAACGTCTTCTTCTTGAGGTTGCCCAGTCTCGAGTACACGTTGAATTGTTTGCTCGACCTTTTTCATTTCATCACCGTTGAGCGATGACGAATCTGATGCTTTTTTGTACAACAATGCTTCCGCTGATATTCCTGATATTTTTTCAGCAATCGGATTCGCATAAATATAACGACATTCTTTATCGAAACGAAAAACGGGGGAAGGTAATGTTTCAGCTAAAACTCGGAATTGTTGTTCGCTTTGACGAAGTATTTGCTCAGAATGTTGCCGTTCTAATTCGGCAGAAACACTGGTTGCAACTAACTGCAAAATAGAGGCAATGAACGCGACATCGTTCATGGGTTTGGTGTCCATGACAGCAATTAAGCCAATCACTTCGCCATTTGTATTCCATAACGGAAGCCCTGCATAGCTTTCGGCTTGCATTTCAACTAGCAAAAGGTCATCAGGAAATAATTGCTGAACGTTTTTTGGATGACAGCAAAGTTTGCCATTCATCACCCCATTACAAGGAGTGTCTTTCAAGTCGTATAACATGTTAGGGATAATTTCCCCTTTTACATAAAGAGCGACTGTCTCGGCTTGCGTTATATCCGAACCTAATTTGTCGATAATCACATAATCCACACCAAACGTTTGCGCGAGATATTGTGCTAAGGCGTGTAAAAATGATTCGCTGCTTTCTTTCCAACCACGTTGAGCAATGAATTCTAATGTCTCTTTAACCCGTTGTTGCTCGGTAATATCCATTGCCGTTCCAACAAAACGAAAGATATTGCCGTTTTCATCTAAAAACGGTTCACCACGTTCAGCAATGTATTTGATTCGACCATCAGGAAATAACAAACGATGTTCGATTTGATACGAGGTTTTATTTGCAACGGATTCGTTGTAAGCCGTCGCCACTTTTTCTATGTCTTCAGGATGAATGGTCTCATAAAAGGCTTCGACGGTTGCACCGAACTGGGATTTATTGATTTCCCAAATACGATAGGTTTCATCTGACCAAACTAATTGTCCATTGGTAAAATCCACTTCCCAACTGCCAATATGAGCAATATGTTGAGCTTCGGCAAGCAGTCCTTCACTGCGTTCTAAGGCTTCTTGCGCTTCTCTTTGTTCTGAGATGTCATGCGAAAGTGCGAGATTATAGCTTTTTCCATCGAATTCAAAATAGTTGGCATTTATTTCGACGGGAAAAATGTGTCCATCTTTTGTTTTATGATCAACTTCAAGGCGAATAGCCCCCGATTCCTTCAACTCATGCCAATGAATAAACCAGCTTTCTATTGGAAAATCAGCACCAATATCTGTAACGCTTAACTGTAGCAACTCATCGTATGTATAGCCTGTGGCGCGACAGGTTTCTTGATTGACATATTGAATCTTGCCACGCTCATCAATTAACCAGACAGATTCTTTGACATGGTCGAGCGCGAAATGCAACAAATTGAGTTGTTTTTCTGTCGCTTTGCGCTCTGAAATATCGTGCGACAGTGAAAGGATGTATTCTTTGTCATCAAAATCAAAATGAGTGGAATTTACTTGAACAGGAAAAACAACGCCTTCTTTTGATTTGTGAACAGTTTCAAAAACAATCGCACCGCTTGCTGCTAATTCTTGCCAATGTTCATCCCAATTTTCCCATTGATAATCAGGGTCAATATCAGGAATAGTTAAACTTAGCAATTCCTCACGAGTGCGACCTATCTCACGACAGGCTTCTTCGTTGACATAATGAATTTTTGCATTTCCATCTAAAAGCCAAACGGATTCTTTAATATTGTCTAGCGCGTAATTTAATAAGCGAAGTTGTTTTTCTGTTTCTTTGCGTTCTGTGATGTCACGAACAAAAGCGAGATTGTAGCTTTCACCATCAAATTCAAAATAGTTAGCATTTATTTCAACAGGGAAAACCTGTCCATCTTTCGTTCGATTATAACTTTCAAAAGTCAGTGAACCATTCGCTTTAACGTATTGCCAATGTTCTGGCCAAGTTTCTAATTGATATTCTGGGTTAATATCAGAAACACTTAATGTGAGTAATTCCTCGCGCGTGTAGCCTAATGTGTGGCAGGCTTCGGCGTTGTTGTACTGAAATTTTGCATTTTCATCGATTAACCAAACAAATTCCCTGACGTTATCTAGTGCGTGATTTAATAAGCGGAGTTGTTTTTCTGTTGCTTTGCGTTCAGAAATATCACGCACCAAAGCCATATCATAATTTCTACCGTGATAAGAAATATAGTTAGCACTTACTTCTACTGGAAAAATATGACCATCTTTCCTTTTATGGCGCGTTTCTAATATCATCGACAGTGTTCTATCTGTGACTTGACGTCTTAGATGCTCCCAATGTTCAGGCGTAAAATCGGGGTCGATGTCAAATATCTGCATCGTCAACAATTCTTCGCGTGTATAACCTAAACTTCGACACGCTTTTTCGTTGACCAGAAAAAATTGTGCGTTTTCGTCAATTAAAAAAATGGCTTCTTCAACGTTGTCAAACGCATGGACAAGCAATGCGTGGCGTTCTAATAAATCTTGCATGAGACCGTGTCAGTGAATAGGAATAGCTAAAATCAATTGCCATAAAATCCTACAATTCTGAATCAATGACCTTCATAAATCAAACAGCGTTTACAACTATAAGATAACTAGCGGCATATTAGCTCCCGTCGTACAATACTACCGTTGTGTTTATTCGCCTGCGTTCATTTTTGAACACATTGAGCGAAGTTAAGAATTGATGTTACGCAGTTGGTGAACTAAAGAAAATCCTACTCTGCGCTTCGCGCCTCTCCCTTCAAAAAGGGAGAAAACCATTAAAATCAAAAGCGGTTGCTTTTTAATCTTTCGCCCCATTTTTGAAGGGGGCAGCCTGAAAGGCTGGGGGATTTGCTTTAAAGCCTGCGTAACATCAGTTAAGAAGTTTTAATTTTTATATTTTTGGAGAACCAAATGGCACGAGTTACCATCGAAGATTGTTTAGAAAACCTTGAAAATCGTTTTAAATTAGTTTTATTAGCCAGTACCCGCGCACGTCAACTCAGTCACGGCGCAACCGAATTTGTCAAACGCGGCAAAAATAAAGATACCGTTGTGGCGTTGCGTGAAATTGCAGGCGGTTTTGTAACGGAAACGAATGTTTTATCTCTGCACCGTGTTGGCGATATTCACGAACATAAAGAACCTGTTAATCCGTTGTTTTAATTTAACGTTATGACTGCATCTAAAGCCGAATCCATCACGCCAATTGAATTATTGGAATCACAATTGGTAACACGTTTATCCAACACGTTGGAAAGTTATTTAGATGCACCGCAAGTTGCCCAATGTTTGCGAGCCTATGAATTTGGCGCAAGCGCACACAAAGGGCAATTTCGCAAAAGCGGCGAACCGTATATTTGCCATCCGATTGCCGTTGCAATCAGTTTGGCAGAAATTCGCATGGATGCAGACGGGATTACCGCCGCGATTTTGCACGATGTTGTCGAAGATACTCAAATTAGCAAACAAGAAATCGCCACACAATTTAACGATGAAGTCGCTGAATTGGTTGATGGCGTAACCAAATTATCCAAAATCGAAAATCAATCACACGCTCAAGCGCAAGCTGAAAATGTTCGCAAAATGTTTTTAGCAATGGCAAAAGATTTGCGCGTGATTATTGTCAAACTCGCTGACCGTTTGCATAACATGGAAACGTTAGGCGTGATGCAACCACCAAAAAAACGACGCATTGCCAAAGAAACGTTAGATATTTACGCGCCCATTGCAAACCGTTTAGGGATGAATTCAATTCGTCACAAGCTAGAACGGCTTAGTTTTGAAGCGATGTATCCCTATCGTTACGCGGTGTTAAATCATGCAATCAAAAAAGCGCGTGGCAATCGTCGCAAAATCATTGATACCATCGAAAATACGATTCGAGCGCGATTAGAACAAGCGTCTTTTCCCTGCGAAGTCGTTGGACGCGAGAAAAATATCTACAGCATTTATAAAAAAATGGTGAAGAAAAAAATCCCGCTCGCTGACGTTTTCGATGTCTATGCGTTTCGGATTTATTGCGACGATGTAGACGGTTGTTATCGTATTTTGGGCATGATGCACAATTTGTATAAACCTGTTCCTGGTCGTTTTAAAGATTACATTGCCTTACCAAAAGAAAACGGCTACCAATCATTGCATTCGGTTTTAATTGGCCCTTATGGCGTACCGATTGAAGTGCAAATTAGAACCCACGAAATGCACCGCATGTCAGAATCAGGCATTGCCGCGCATTGGCTTTATAAATCAGAAACAGAGACCGATAAAACCCGCAATTTCCAAGCCTTAGCCAATGAATGGCTGAAAGATTTACTCGAAATTCAAAAAAGTGCGGGCGATTCGCTTGAGTTTATCGACAATTTGAAAGTCGATTTATTCCCACAAGAAGTATTCGTTTTCACACCCAATGGCTCAATTATCAAATTACCTCGCGGTTCAACGATTGTTGATTTTGCTTACGCCGTGCATACCGATTTAGGAAACGCCTGCGTTTCAGCGCGAATTGATAAGCAACTCATTCCACTGCAAACCCAATTAGAAAGCGGTGTAACGGTTGAAATTATTACCGCTGAACACGCCCGCCCAAATCCACTTTGGCTCAATTATGTTGTCACCGCCAGAGCGAGAACCGCGATTCGTAACCGTTTAAAACATATCGAAGAAAAAGAAGCTCTCGGTTTAGGACGACGGCTGCTTGAAAATGAATTACTCGCCCTAAATGTGCAATTAACCGACATTGACGAAGAAAGAATTGCAACGCTGCTCAAAATGATGGGCTTGAAATCATTCGACAAATTGCTCGAAGACATTGGTTTGGGTAATAAAATGCCGCTACTCGTGGCAAAACAACTCACGCAAGCCGATGTCAATACGCACGTTAAACTCGATGATGACAGCTCAAAATCGCAAAATCGACCGCTGATGATTAAAGGCACAGAAGGGATGGTTGTGACGCTGGCGAAATGTTGCCGTCCGATTCCAGGCGATGCGATTATTGGCTTTTTCAACCCTGGCAAAGGCATCGTGGTTCATCAACACGATTGCCACAATCATGCGTTAATTAAGAAAAAGAATAACAGTTGGCTTGATGTGGCGTGGGGCGACGACGCGAAAGGGGATTTCCAAACAGAAATTCGCATACAAATTTTGAATCAACGTGGTTCACTTGCGACCGTTGCCGCGACGATTTCAAATTTAGATTCCAACATTGAAAACGTTACCGTTGTTGACCAAGATGCGCGAATTTGCACGGATTCCATTATTTTAACCGCACAAAATCGGGTGCATTTAGCCAAAATTATGCGCCGCTTAAAAGAACTATCGATTGTGTTAAAAATTACACGAGTAAAAGGGTGAAAATATGAGCGTTCCAAATCGAAAACCGCACTACATTACCGAAGCAGAATATCTTGCTGATGAAAAAGAACGTGAATTCAAATGCGAATATATTGATGGTGAAATTTACGCAATGGCTGATTTTGGCAGCAATGGCGAAATTCGGGCTATGGCAGGTGCGGGGAAAAATCACCAGCGAATTATTTCTAGGTTATCAAGGCGATTAGATGAACACTTCGATGGTACGCCATGTGAAGTTTTTACATCCGATATTAAAGTTCGTGCAGACCAAGGGACAAAATACTTTTATCCTGACATTGTTGTGACGTGCGAAAAAGATTCGATTGAAGACGAAGACGCTTATTACGTTCAATCACCGCGTTTGATTGTCGAAGTATTATCCAATTCAACACGCAGTTACGATAAAACTTTTAAACGCCTTGTATATCAAGCTATTCCGAGTTTGGAAGAATACGTTTTAATTGAACAAGACAGCGTCAAAATTGAAGTGGCTCGCAAATCTGAAAATTGGGTTTCCAATGTTTATTTTTTAGGCGATGACGTGCGTTTTGAATCTATTGATTTAACACTTTCGGTTGCCGACATTTACCAGCGTGTTGAAAATGACGAAATGCAGGCATTTCGTCAAAATAAAACGGTCTAACTAACGAGTTGTTTATGAAAAAAATAGCCATTTTTCTAATTTCAAGCCTGTTACTTTTCGGTTGTGGCAACGACGAAAAAGCAAAACCCGCAGAGCGTGTAACTGTTCACATCGAAAAACGCAGCAACGGTTTAGCCTATGAGCAATACCAAGACAAGCCGTTCACGGGCATGTTTGAAGGTTATTATCGAAATGGTTATAAAAAAGCGGAAATTCATTTCAAGAATGGCAAGCAGCACGGCACAGCAAAATTGTGGTATGAAAATGGACAACAAAGTAATGAAGCCAATTTTTACGAAGGCAAACTCGAAGGTCTCGCAACCGAGTGGAACAAAGACGGTTCAAAACACAAAGACCGTATTTTTAGAGATGGCAAATTGATTGGTTCGATGGATTAAAAATGACAGATTTTCAACCCTTAAATATCGCTGTTTTAACCGTTTCTGACACACGAAATGAAACGAACGACAAATCAGGCGAAACGCTTGTTGAAAGCATTTTCAACGCAGGTCATCACGTTGCAGACAAACAAATTGTTCCCGATAACATTTACCACATTCGTGCCATCGTTTCGCATTGGATTGTGAATAAAAATATCGACGCAATTATCACCACAGGCGGTACGGGCGTGACAGGTCGTGATGGAACGCCCGAAGCAATTACGCCGCTGCTCGATAAAGTGCTGGATGGTTTTGGTGAAACATTTCGTTGGCTTTCTTTTGCCGATATAAAAACGTCAACAATTCAATCTCGTGCTATTGCTGGCGTGGCAAATGGAACGTATATTTTTTGTTTACCAGGTTCGGCAAGTGCGTGCAAAACCGCATGGGATTCGATTATTCACGCGCAACTTGATTCACGCACGCGCCCGTGTAATTTAGTTCAACTTATGCCTCGGCTTTTGGAAAAATAAATGAAACCGTCTGTTTTTTTATTTCTGGGAACAACTTGTGCATTTTTAGCAGTGGCTTTCGGTGCGTTTGGCGCACATGGTCTAAAAGAAATGATTTCGCCTGAATTACTCGTCACTTATAAAACTGGCGTGGAATACCAAATGTGGCACGCTTTTGCATTGATTGCCATTGCGTTAATGCAGCAACATGACGCGCAGTCGCTGTTACTGAAATGGGCAGGCGCATTGATGTTTTTAGGGATTATTTTATTTTCGGGCAGTTTGTACGCGCTGGCGATTTTGAATTTACCGATTTTGGGCGCAATTACACCGATTGGTGGCGTGAGTTTTTTAGTGGCGTGGTCATTGCTCATTATTTTTTCGGGCAAAAAATCCTCACACAATAAACGCTACAAATCGTCACGCTATTAACTTTTAGGAATTAAGAAAATGGAACTCGACACGCTCACTAATCAAGTCATTGCACTGGCTGGCATTGCACAAGCCGCTGCGCTGGTCAATCAATTAGCGACCACAGGAAAAACCGATGAAATCGCATTGCAAACCAGTTTAAACAGTATTTTAAAAACCGAATCGGACAGTATTTTAGAAATTTACGGCGACGATTTAGCGAATTTGAAACTGGGATTGGAGCATTTGAATTCGCAATTAACAGGTTATGAAATTGCTTATCCTGACGAAGCGCGTTACGCGGCATCATTGGTGTTTTTAGAACGACAATTTTCTGAGCAAAAATCGATGCTCAAAACCGTTTCCATCGGCATAGAACGAGCAAAAGCCCAAACCGAACATTTTCATATTTTGCATGAGAATGTACTCGCCAATTTTGGCGATTTGTATTTGCAAACCGTGAGCCGATTAGAACCGCGAATTATGGTTAATGGCGTGCCTGATTTTTTGTCGCGCCAAGACGTAGCGAATAAAATTCGCGCTTGTTTATTAGCAGGTATTCGCTCTGCAATGCTTTGGAAACAATGTGGTGGACGGCGTTGGAAATTTTTGTTGTTCCGCAAAAAAACACAAACTGAAGTAACGCGATTGCTCAAGTTAATTGAATCTACTGAATAAACGTTAGATTCTAAAACAAAAAAAGGCTGGAATTTCTCCAGCCTTTTTTTACGCATAAAAATTTTCGTGGAAACAAATATCGTCTATAGCTCGTTTAGTAGCTGCTGCGTATTGATTTCTCTCGAAAATTGTCTTTCTTTTAAATGAAGAATCTCTGTGGTTAATTCATTGATTTTCTTTAGGTAATCAAGTTCATTTTCTTTGTACTCATTGATAATTTGCTGTTTTTCAAGTTCAATTTTTTGGCGCAAATAATTACATTCAGGCACGTTGCACGCAAAATCACAATTACAGTAACTACTGACAGGATTGTGATTATTCTGTGTTCCTTCATTAACACCTATGTTATTTGAGCCAAAAAAGTGAAAGGTATTGAAAGCACTATCTTCACCTAAATCAACTAACTGCCTTAAATTCACGCCAAATAAAGAAGCAATTTTTTTAAGTCGGGACAAGCCAATATCTGTATCGCCTCGTTCTATGCTGCCATATCCGTTAATTGACATTCCCAAATTGTTTGCCATTTGTTCTTGCGACCAACCTTTTTGCTGTCTTATGAAACGTATTTTTTTATGTATTGCCATAATTTTCTCACTCGCGGCTAATAAATTACCTATTTTGTTTATTTTGAATTCAAAGTTTTAAGCAAAAATAATACCTAAACTTTTATTTAAAATAATAACAGTGTATTACATCGTCTTCTTCATAATAAATGTCAGGTATTACCCAGTATTTCAAAGAAAATATCAAGTATAGATTGGTGGTTTACCTGCCCATAACACTTTAGAATTTAAAAATACGTATTGGCTACACGACATTAAAGACAAATTTAAATAATACCTAGGCTGTTGTATGCAAAATAACCTTGAACGGGAAGAAATTTTCAAAAGCTCATTAGCCTTAAGTTTTCGAGCGTAAGTGTTTATTCAGTCATTTTTCAATTAAATTGGTAAATAGTAGATACATGATGAAAATATTGGTGATTGATGACGACGAACAAATATGTGACATTGTGGAAAAAATACTGTGTCGTGAAGGATATAAAGTAACCATTGCTCGGGATGGTTTTGAGGGATTACGTTGTTTTGAACAAGTTCAACCTGATTTAGTAATTACCGATATTTTCATGCCAAACAAAGATGGTCTGGAAGTTATCACCGAATTGTTAGAGCATACGCCAGACTTTAGAATTATCGCCATATCTGGTATGAGAATGCACCAATTAGAAGCCCTAGATATTGCCCTGCTTTTTGGAGCGACGAGTGTTTTAGAAAAGCCCTTTACGCGAAAACAACTGCTTAGAGCTGTAAAAATGGCATTATTTAGAAAGTCCCATGAGGTGAGCGATTCCTCATCATTTTCACCTGCTTTCTGAAAACAAAAAAAGGCTGGATTTCTCCAGCCTTTTTTGATTGATAACTTCTAAATATGTTTTTCTCGAATCGCTTTCAATCTAGCTTCTAAATCATTTCTTAACTGAGGCATATTGTTAAAGAAAATCACAGGATAATCT
The DNA here is from genome assembly GCA_028713145.1 of Methylococcales bacterium. Taxonomy (GTDB): domain Bacteria; phylum Pseudomonadota; class Gammaproteobacteria; order Methylococcales; family Methylomonadaceae; genus UBA10906. Next base: position 2,996 of record JAQTOT010000055.1, on the reverse strand, counting down.
TTGATGTCAAATTCCAAATGCGTCCCATCTCTAGCTATATAGATAGGGGTTTTATTTAAGCCTTGAGCATATCCAGCTTCGTAAAATACATTGGGTCTTGAATACGTTAAATCAACGATAACGAATTCAGCTTTTTTGATAGATTCCAAAATTCTATCGGTTATGCGTTCATTAGTTTGAGCTTCGTCAACTCTTTCGGCACGAATCCCACATTGCTTTGTGACAGCTTTAATTGCATCCAAAACATCCACTAAATCATGCTTATCTGGATTTATTGCCATGACAATAAAGGCGTATCCCTTTTCATAATTTTTTTCAGAAACGATAAAGGAAGCAGTAGTGTCTGTTATTTCCATTGTGTTTTGTTTATGTGTCAATACGCCAATTGTTTCATCAATACTGTCAAGAATAATATTGACAACAGAATGTCCATAAGGTGGGTCAAACATTACATCAAAAGCATCTATATCGCGTATTACCAACCCACCAATCGCAGGCGGCGGTGCTATGGTGAAAGTTTTAAAGCAACCAGCACAAATCACTTCTTCTCTAACCCATATTTTGTTTTGATTGATTTTTGTTCTAAGTCTGTCGTCATAAGAGCTAAAAAAGTTTTTTACTAAAAATTTAAACTCTTCCAGTCTCTTAATTTTTTCTGCAAATTCCATCTTATTCACTCAAATAAATTTATAAACAAAAAAGGCTGGAATTTCTCCAGCCTTCTTTCTATCTCGAATTAGCGTTGAAAATTATTTCAACAAACCAGCCAACAAACCATTCAATTTATGAACAAATTCCGCAGGATTATCCAAATGTCCGCCTTCGCTCAAAATCGCTTGGTCAAACAAAATATGCGTCAAATCCGCAAAACGGTTGTCATCTTGCTCCGCTTTCAAACGTTGAACCAGCGCGTGGTCAGGATTGATTTCAAAAATCGGTTTTTTACCGCCACCAAATCCGCCCAGAGCTTGCCCCGCATCTTTCATCAAGCGTTCCATGTGCAAACTCATCCCATAAACGTCAGCCACCAAACACGCTGGTGATTGTGTCAAACGATGACTTAATTTCACGTCGCTGACTTTTTCGCCCAACACGTCTTTGATTTGTTTCAAGACCGATTCAAAATCTTTACTGACTTCTTCTTGCGCGGCTTTTTCTTCTTCAGTTTCGGTTTTGTCTAAATCCAAATCGCCTTTGGCAACCGATTGTAAATGTTTGCCGTCGAATTCATCTAAATGCGACACCAACCATTCATCGATACGGTCAGAAAGCAATAACACTTCAATGCCTTTTTTGCGGAAAATTTCCAAATGCGGGCTATTTTTTGCCGCTGAGAAGGTTTCTGCGGTGACGTAATAAATGTGTTCTTGCCCTTCTTTCATGCGACTAACGTAATCTTCAAGCGAAACTTCTTGCTTGTCAGAATTATTATGCGTCGAAGCAAAACGGAATAATTTCGCCACACGTTCTTTGTTTGCATGGTCTTCAATCGGAGCTTCTTTTAACACCACGCCGAATTGCGACCAGAAAGTGGCGTATTTTTCAGGCTCGTTTTTCGCCAAACCTTCTAGCATTCCCAACACTTTTTTAACTGCGCCCGATTTAATGGTGTTGATTTGTTTGCCTTGTTGCAAAATCTCGCGTGACACGTTCAGCGGCAATGAATTTGAATCGATAATTCCGCGAATGAAACGTAAATAACGCGGCATCAATTGTTCAGCGTCGTCCATGATGAAAACTTTGCGAACATAAAGTTTTACGCCATGTTTTGCGTCTTTATCCCACAAATCAAATGGCGCACGGCTTGGAACGTAAAGCAATAACGTAAATTCATTTGTGCCTTCGACTTTGCTGTGAACGTGCGTTAAAGGGTCTTGGAAATCGTGTGCGACGTGTTTGTAAAATTCGTTGTAATTTTCGTCGCTGATTTCGCTGCGTGATTTTGTCCAAAGAGCTGACGCGCTGTTTACGGTTTCTTCAACAATTTCAGGTTCTTTTTTCTCTGCATTTTCGTCGTCTTCATCGCTTGCAGGTGCATAAACTTCTTTATCCATCACAATCGGCAACGAAATATGGTCAGAGAATTTGCGGATAATTGAGCGCAATTTCCAACCGTCTAAGAATTCTTCTTCGCCGTCTTTCAAATGCAAGGTGATTTCTGTACCGCGTGTGGCTTTTTCAACGCCTTCAATCGTGTAATCGCCTTCACCTGCTGATTCCCAACGAGTTGCTTCGGTTGAACCTGCTTTGCGTGTGGTCAACGTTACTTTGTCCGCAACGATAAACGCTGAATAAAACCCCACCCCGAATTGTCCAATTAACTCGCTGTCTTTGGCTTGTTCACCTGTGAGAGCTTCAAAGAATTGTTTTGTACCTGATTTTGCAATCGTGCCGATGTGTTCTTGTACTTCGGCGCGAGTCATCCCGATGCCGTTATCGCTAATCGTTACGGTGCGTTTGTCTTTGTTGAAATCAACGCGAATTTTTAACTCGCTGTCGCCTTCGTACAAACTGTCATTTGATAACGCTTCAAAACGCAATTTATCCGCCGCATCTGACGCATTTGAAATTAACTCGCGCAAGAAAATTTCTTTGTTGCTGTAGAGCGAATGAATCATCAAATGCAATAAATGTTTTACTTCTGTTTGAAAGCCTAATGTTTCTTTTTTTGTTGCTGTGGTCACGGTTTTTTCCTTTGGTTAAAAAGTGAACAATTAAAAATGAATCGTTCACGTTTTATGGGCGAATTGAAAATTTTCAAGATACCGTGGCAATTTTTACAGCGCGTTTTAACAAAATTGTAGTTCAATTTTTCGTTTACACACTTTTTGAATAGTTTTGTTGCTGAAAAGGGGAGGGGTTATGTTTTAGCTGTGCCTAACGTGCGTGAGTAACTCAAACTGCATTTCTAAAAACGCACTCATCTTTGCGGAATCATTTAAAAGTTGCAGCATTTGATTTTGATGTGCGTCACCGCTGTTCATCACAGCGATTTC
>JAQTOT010000054.1 GCA_028713145.1 Methylococcales bacterium | reverse complement strand
TGATGCCCAAAATGTGCCGTGATTCTGCACCTGCACCTGTTGAAATCACCAGCGGAAACACGCCCATAATGAAGGCAAACGAAGTCATTAAAATCGGACGCAAGCGCAAACGCGAAGCCTCTAAAGTTGCATCAAGAAGGCTTAAACCTTGTTCCTCTCGGTGTTTGGCGAATTCAACAATCAAAATTGCATTCTTACTCGCCAGCCCAACCAAAACAATAAAACCCACTTGGGTAAAGATATTATTGTCCATATCGTTCAGCCAAATTCCTGCCATCGCTGACAAAATACACATCGGCACAATCAAAATCACGGCAAACGGGGTTGCCCAACTTTCGTATTGTGCAGCAAGAGCTAAAAACACAAACACCACGCTCAAAGCAAAAACTAACACCGACACATTTCCTGCCATGACTTGCTGCAAACTCAGTTCTGTCCACTCAAACGCAAAGCCGCGAGGCAAATCATTTTCGAGTAATTTTGTCATTGTGTTAATCGCGTCTCCTGAACTCACATTTGGCAGCGTCGCTCCGTTAATATCTGCGGCAGGATACATGTTGTAGCGCATGATACGGTCAGGTTGCATGATTTGCTGCACATTCACAAACGAGGCAAGCGGCACAATTTCGCCCGTTTTATTTTTGGTTTTGAGTTCTAAAATATCTTCGGGTTGCGCTCTAAATTCCGAATCGGCTTGTGCAACAACTTGGTAAGTCCGTCCAAAAATGTTGAAATCATTGACATACAACGAACCCAAATAAATTTGCAGCGTGTCGAACACATCTTTAAGCGATAAATTTAGCGTTTTAGCGTGTAAACGGTCTACATCAAGAAAAAGTTGCGGCACACTCGCTTTAAACGTAGACATCAAACCCACCAAACCTGATTGTTGTGAACCTTTGGCAATCATTTCTTGTGTCACTTTTTGTAATTCTTCCACGCCAGCATTACTGCGGTCTTGAATTTGCAATTTAAAACCACCGACCGCGCTCATACCACGAATTGGCGGTGGGGCAAAGACGTTGATTTGTGCGCCTTCAATTTGTGACAACCGTTGACTGAGATTTTTAATAATTTCATCAGCATAGAGTTTCTTGTTACCCGCCCGTTTTTCAAAACCATCTAAACGTGCAAACATCGTTGCGACGTTGGATTGCGTTGAACCCGACAAAATCGAATAGCCTGCGTACGCATTAACGTGTTGAACGCCATCCGTTTCTTGCGTGACACGGCTGGCTTTATGCACAATTTCTTCGGTGCGAGCAAGCGAGGCGGCATCAGGTAATTGCACATTTAAAATTAAATAGCCTTGGTCTTGTTGGGGGATAAAACCCATTGGCACGGTGTTAAAGGCAAAATAATTCAAGCCATTCAAGCCGACATATAACACTAAAATGACCGCACTCATGCGAATCAATCGCGCGATTAACTGGCTGTATCGATTACTGAAATTCTCGAAAAATCGATTAAATCGACTGAAAAACCAACCAAATAATTTATCCATGATTCGGGTAAATAAATCTGGGTTGTGATGCGCTCTATCAAGCAATAACGCGCATAACGCAGGGCTTAACGTCAACGAATTAAACGCTGAAATCACAGTTGCGACGCTGATGGTGAGCGCGAATTGTTTATAAAATGCCCCTGAAACACCTGAAATAAACGCCGTCGGAATAAATACCGCCACCAAAACTAACGCTGTGGCAATGATAGGACTCATAACTTCACTCATCGCTTTGCGTGTTGCCGCTCGTGCAGTCATGCCTTCGGCGATATGTCGCTCGACGTTTTCAACTACGACAATTGCATCATCGACCACAATCCCAATTGCCAAAACTAGCCCAAATAACGACAACGTATTCAGCGACAAGCCCAAGCCTGACATCACGGCAAACGTACCGATTAACGATACAGGCACGGCAAGTAATGGAATAATCGTGGCACGCCAATTTTGTAAAAAAATCACCACCACCAACACAACTAATGCCAGAGCTTCAAACAAGGTATGCACCACGGCATCGATTGATTGCTGGATAAAAACGACCGTGTCATAAACCAGCAAATAATCCATATCTTCAGGGAAACGCTCTTTGAGCTTTTCCATTGCTTGAACTACCGCTTTTTTGGTTTCCAGCGCGTTTGAACCTGGTAATTGAAAAATCGCTAATCCAACCGTCGGATTACCATCAAGAAACAAATCCGAGTTGTAATCTTTTGCGCCGAGTTCAATTCGCGCCACATCTTTTAAACGGGTAATTTTTCCATCTGTATCTTGTTTGATGACGATTTCGCCAAATTGTTCAGGCTGTTTTAAACGTCCTAACGTGCTAACTGTGTACTGAAATGCGTTACTTTCTTGCGTAGGCTGTTGACCCACAACACCAGCGGCAACTTGCACGTTTTGTTCTCGCACGGCGTTGACGACTTCACTCGCCGTTAAATTTAGCGAAGCAATTTTTTGTGGATTCAGCCACAAACGCATACTGTAATCGCGTCCGCCAAACAACATAATTTCGCCCACACCCGAAACACGCGACAAGGTGTCACGAATTTGCAACGAGGCATAATTACTCAAATAAACGCTGTCATAACGATTATTGGGTGAAACCAAATTCACCACCATACTTAAATCAGGACTACGTTTTTTGACGCTAATGCCTTGTTTTCGCACTTCTTCGGGTAATTTCGGTTCAGCGAGCGCGACGCGGTTTTGCACTAATACTTGCGCTTTATCAAGATTTGTCCCCGATTTAAAGGTAATGGTCAGAGCCATCGTGCCGCTGTTGGTCGATTGTGAAGACATATACAACATATCTTCAACACCGTTCACTTCTTGTTCAATTGGCGCGGTAACGCTGTCTGCAACGACTTGTGCATTTGCACCAGGGTAAGCCGTTGACACCACAACCGTCGGTGGTGCGATTTCAGGATATTGGGTAATGGGCAAACCAATTAACGCCAAACTACCGACTAGCACAATCAGAATCGATAAAACTGAAGCGAAAATGGGACGGTCAATAAAAAAATACGTTAAACGATTCACGAGTTTTTACCTTCCGTTGGTTGTGGCAAGGTCACTTTTTCAGCATTCACACTCGCGCCGACTTTCAAACGCTGTCCGCCTTCAATCACGACAAAATCTTGCGGCGTTAAACCGTCTTTAATTACACGAAAATTGCCGTGAGCTTGTCCTAAAGTAACTTTGCGATATTCGATTTTATTGTCAGTATTTACGACCCAAACAAAGCGTTGTGATTGGTCAAAGGCAATCACGCTTTCAGGCAATAACATTGCCGAAGAGGTCGCACCTTGAACACGCAATTTGGCAAAAAAACCTGCACTTAATAATTCATCCGAATTTTCAAAAACACCGCGCAACGTAACCGTTCCCGAAGCACGGTCTTCGTTTGGAGCGAGGTAATCAATTTTGCCGTGATGCGAAAAATCCGATTCGTCAGCAATCGTTAAATCAACAGGCATTCCGTTTAAATCCGCTTGTTTAGAATGTCTGCGATATTTCAAAATTGATTTTTCATCGGCATCAACATAAACATAAACAGGATTCGTCGAAACAATCATCGTTAAAAGCGTCGAATTACCGCCGTTTGGATTGACCAAATTACCGACCGTTACTAATTCACGGCTAATACGTCCGCTAATTGGAGCTTTAATTTGCGTGTAGTCAAGGTTTAATTTTGCCGAATACACATTTGCTTCCGCAGAAGTCATTGCGGCTTGCGTTTCGCGTAATGCTTTACTTCGCGCGTCGTGTTCTTCGGTGGAAATCGCTTTTGCGGCAAGTAAATTTCCAGCGCGTTGAAAATCATTTTTTGCCAATTCATGTTTCGATTTTGCCCGTTCTAATTCCGCATTAGCGTAATTAAGCTGTGCTTGAAACGGTTTAGGATCGATTAAAAAAAGCAAATCGCCTTTTTTCACTTTACTGCCTGCGGCAAAATTCACTTTTTCTAAATAGCCGCTCACTCGCGCTCGAATTTCGACACTATTCACTGCTTCAATGTGACCTGTATATTCATCGGATTCAGTAATTTCTTGCACTAACGGCAGCGCGATTTTAACGCTTTGGATTGTTTGAGCAGGCGCAGCAGATGACGGTGCATCATTTGATTTGCTGCAACTCATTAACGCTAAGCTAATCATTAAAACAACCGCGTTGAAGCGAATAGGAAAATTGAAAAATTTGTGCATCATGAAGGCGAAGGCAGCTAAAAGAAATGAACGGATGGCAGAGGATAAACTAAACCGTTTAGTTTAACAACATTTTTCAAATACACGTTGATTAACACTATCGAAAGTAAAAATACTGTCCAGCAGTTTGTACTTGCTAGTTTAATCCGCTGCGTGAAACAATTTGCCTTATTGTTTTCAAACTTACCATCATCAACACCAAAATGTTAAAAACGTTCTTGCGCTTTCTTTTAAAATTACTTTACCGCGTCGAAGTTGTCGGCTTAGAAAATTATTACAATGCGGGGAATCGCGTGTTAATTGTGGCGAATCATTGTTCATTTTTAGATCCGCCGCTGCTTGCCGCCTTTTTGCCAGATGAAATTACCTTTGCGATTAACACGCATATTGCAAAGCAGTGGTACATGAAACCGTTTTTAAATGTAGCGACATTTTTTCCTGTTGATCCAACGCATCCGATGTCGCTCAAAGACTTAATTCATCATTTGCAAAACGATACGAAAACATTGATTTTTCCCGAAGGTCGCATCACGACAACAGGTTCGTTGATGAAAATTTACGACGGTACGGGCATGGTTGCGGATAAATCGGATGCCATGATTTTGCCGATTCAAATCACAGGCGCGAAATACACACCATTTTCAAAATTACGCGGCATTGTACGCTTGCGTTGGTTTCCGAAAATTACGCTCACAATTTTGCCGCCGACACATATTCACGCGCGTAAAGAATTAACGGGAAAAAGTCGCCGCAAATCGAGTGGTCACATTTTGGCGGATTTGATGGCGGAAATGCAGTTTGCAGGAAGTGATACAAGACAGACTATTTTTTCAAGTTTGCTCAAGGCGCGAGATATTCATGGCGGAAAACATGTTGTTGCCGAAGATTTAGAACGCTCACCGATTTCCTATGATGCGCTCATTACGCGCTCGTTAATTATTGGGAATGCGCTGAAAAAAATCACAGCAGAAAATGAAAATGTTGGCGTGATGTTGCCGAATTCGACCAAAACGTTGTTTGTGCTTTTGGGATTGCAATACGGCGAGCGTGTGCCTGCAATGCTCAATTTTTCAACGGGCGCAGCAGGCATGATTTCGGCATGTCAAACCGCGCAAATTCAAACGGTTTTAAGTTCGCGTAAATTTATCGAACTCGCGCATTTAGAAAACGATATTGCCGCGTTAAGCGAAAAAGTGAATGTCGTGTATTTAGAAGATTTAGCGCAAACCATTTCAACTGCCGATAAAATGCGTGGCGCGTGGCAAAGTAAAACTGCACATTTCTGGCATAAAAATGACGTAAATCCTGATTCGCCAGCGGTCATTTTATTTACTTCAGGTTCTGAAGGAACGCCGAAAGGTGTGGTGCTTTCGCACGCTAACATTTTGTCAAATCACCAACAAATTTCTGCGCGAATCGATTTTAATCCGCAAGATGTGATTTTGAATTTCTTGCCGATGTTTCATTCGTTTGGTTTTACTGTTGGCACGTTGTTACCAGTTTTGAACGGCATGAAAACGTTTTTTTATCCTACGCCACTGCATTTTTCGATTATTCCCGAAATGGCTTATGAAACAAATGCCACGCTTATGTTTGGTACCAATACATTTTTTGCTGCGTATGGAAAAAAAGCGCATCCATACGATTTTCATAAATTACGCTACGTTGTCGCAGGTGCAGAAAAATTACATGATGCCACGCGCACTTTATGGGCAGAAAAATTTGGGATTCGGATTTTAGAAGGTTACGGTGTAACGGAAACTGCGCCTGTTATCGCCGTCAATACGCCGATGGATTACAAAGCAGGAACAGTAGGACGATTGTTACCGCATATCGAATACCGCTTAGAACCAGTGGAAGGCATTGATGAAGGCGGACGTTTGCACGTTAAAGGCGCGAATGTGATGCTCGGTTATTTGCAAGCGGATAAACAGGGCGAACTCAAACCGACTGAATCAATTTATGGCGTAGGTTGGCATGATACAGGCGATATTGTTCACGTTGATGAGGAGGGATTTTTACATATTCGTGGACGTTGCAAACGGTTTGCCAAAATTGGTGGCGAAATGGTGTCACTCACTTTTGTTGAACAATTGGCAATGCAAGCATGGGAAAAAGCGCATCATGCAGTTATCAGTTTGCCTGATACGAAAAAAGGTGAGCAAATCATTTTGATTACTACCCAAAAAGACGCAACCTTACAAACATTAGCGAAAAGTGCCGAAGGTGTGGCAGCGATAAATTTACCGAAAAAGATTTTGTTTATTGATGCCATTCCCGTGATGGCTACGGGCAAAACGGATTATGTGGCATTGATGAAGTGGGTAAATGGGTAAGTCGATGACTAGAGAAATGATAAAATCCACCCAATTGGTTTTGATGCGTGACAAACGACAACAAAACTACTTTATTGCTTGACCACTATTTGAGAATTTTATGATGACTTTTACGCACCACGAACACACGCCCGAAGCTGAACATCCTTTTGCAGAAATCGTCCGTATTTTAGGCAAAGGAAAAAAAGGCTCGCGTCCTTTGACACAAGACGAAGCCTATCGCGCAATGAAAATGATTTTGGCAGACGAAGTGTTGCCGATTCAATTGGGGGCATTTTTAATGCTGATGCGTGTCAAGGAAGAAACACCTGAAGAATTAGCGGGTTTTGCCCAAGCGGGACGCGAGTTTTTCAAATTTTCGCATGACGTTCAGGTGGATTTAGATTGGTCGTCGTATGCAGGAAAACGCCGTCATTTGCCGTGGTTTTTATTAGCCGCGTTATTACTCGTCGAAAATGACATCACGGTTTTTATGCACGGCGCAGAAGGACATTCGCCCGACCGAATTTATACCGAAAACGTGTTGCATCATTTAGGGTTAAAAGCTGCCATTTCGATTGAAGAAGCGCAACAACAATTGCGAACACAAAAATTTAGTTATTTATCGCTCGAACATTTTTGCCTAAAATTGCACGACATTATTCAATTACGTCCCATTTTAGGGCTGCGCTCGCCTGTTCATACATTGGTACGATTGCTTAATCCTTTCGACGCGCCTTACAGTATTCAAGGTATTTTTCACCCGAGTTATCGAGCGGTGCATCAACACGCGGCAATGCTTTTAAATCAGCCACACATGGCGGTTTTAAAAGGCGAAGGCGGCGAAACTGAGCGAAATCCCGACGTAGAATGCTTGGTGCAAAGCGTTCATAACGGCGAACTAAGCGATGAAAATTGGGATGCTTTATTCACCCATCGACATGTGAAAGCCGAAAATTTAGACCCGCAGCAACTTGCACAACTTTGGCGTGGCGACATTGAGGACGAATTTGCACAAATGAGTATCATCGGCACTGCCGCCGTCGCGTTAAAACTATTAGGTAAAGCTGAAACGAAAGAAGCCGCGCATGAATTAGCGATGAGTTTTTGGGCAAATCGTAACTGTCAACGTTACTCATGACGTATTTGATTGGTTGGGATATTGGCGGCGCACACGTTAAAGTCGCCGTGATTTTTCAAGAAAAAATTATTGCTGTGCAGCAAGAGCCATGTCCGTTGTGGCAAGGGCTTGATAAGTTGGAACATGCGGTGCAAACCATTTTGGAAAATTTGCCTCGCGATAAAAATCAAATTCACGCTTTGACGATGACGGGGGAATTGGTCGATTTATTTGCTAATCGTCATGACGGTGTTGAGCAAATTATGAAAACCATGTCGCGGTTATTGGAGGGTTTTGAACTGCACATTTTTTGTGGCAAATTCGGTTTATTGCCTGTGGATAACGTTGACGAAAATCATTACGAAGCGATTGCGTCTGCAAATTGGCTTGCGAGTGCGACGTTGACAGCGACGCATTTTCAAAATTGTTTATTTGTTGATATTGGCTCAACGACGACGGATATTTTGTTATGCCAAAACGGTGAAGTTGCCGCGCAAGGTTTTAGCGATTATGAGCGATTGATTTCACAAGAATTGGTTTATACGGGAATTGTCAGAACACCCGTGATGGCAGTGGTGCAAACGGTTTTGGATAACGATAAAACAGTGGGTGTCATGGCGGAGTATTTTGCCACAATGGCAGATGTGTATCGTGTTACAGGCGAATTGCTTGAAACGTGTGACCAAAATCTAACGGCTGACGGTGCAGAAAAAACGCTTGAAGCCAGCGCAAGGCGTTTATCACGCATGGTTGGCGATGATTTTAGAATGGAAGAATTGCCGCGTTGGCAAGCGGTGGCGCAAAATATTCGAAAACAACAAATTGAGCGAATTCAACAAAGTTGCGAATTGATGTTGTTAAATCAAAAGTTGCCATTGATTGGCGCGGGAGTAGGGCGATTTTTGGTGGCAGAAATCGCCGAAAATTTAAATTTGCCTTATTTTGATTTTTCGACGCTTTGTCTTGCCAGCGAAAATTTAGCTTTTAATCCTGCGGATTGTGCGCCAGCGGTTGCCGTGGCGCGATTGCTTACAAACTAAAATTTTCGCCCAAATAAACTTGGCGCACTTGTTCATTGGCGACAATTTCTTGTGCGTTGCCTTCAGCAATGACTTGTCCATCACTCAAAATATAAGCACGGTCACAAATATCAAGCGTTTCGCGCACGTTGTGTTCAGTAATCAAAATTCCAATGCCGCGTTTGGTCAAATGTTGAATAATTTTTTTGATGTCTTCGACAGAAATCGGGTCAACACCTGCAAATGGTTCATCAAGCAAAATGAATTTTGGATTTGAAGCAAGCGCACGCGCAATTTCAACTCGACGACGTTCACCGCCCGATAAACTGAGAGCAAGTTGATTTTTTAAATGGGTGACGCTGAATTCATCCATCAAATCCATGATTTGCAATTCAATTTGTCCCGCCGTCAAATCGTCGCGTAATTCAAAAACGGCGCGTAAATTATCCGAAACGCTTAATTTACGAAATACCGACGGTTCTTGTGGCAGATAACCAATCCCATTTTGAGCGCGAACGTGCATGGGCATTTGTGTTATAGATTTACCATCAAGCGTAATTTCACCTTCGTCAGCTTTGACTAAGCCAACTAACATATAAAAACTGGTCGTTTTGCCTGCGCCATTTGGCCCGAGTAAGCCGACGACTTCACCTGTTTTGACATGAAGCGACACGCCATTGACAACAGAGCGTTTGCTATACGTTTTGCGTATTTCCTTTGCTGCGAGAATCATGATTATTGCTTAGGCTGAATCACAACGTGAACACGTTGCTTGCTGTTTTCGGTCGATGCGCTTTTATCGCCTGCTTTGACCAGCGACGTTTTAATATCGTATTCGATGTAATCACTCGAATAAGTGCCATTGCCTTGCAAAACCGTGGCATCACCAATTAAAACGAGCAAATTACGTTTGGGATAAAACTCGCCTGTCGATGCCTGACCTGTAATATCTTTCGCACCAGCACTTGGCGTTTGTTTGAATTTTGCTTGTTTGCCAGTGAAAACTAATTTTTCAGCTTCACCATTTTTAAAATGCACATCTAACTTATCCGAGTTCACCCGAATACTGCCTTGCGTGGCAATCACATTTCCTGTGTAAGTGCTAAGTTCTGATTTTTCATCATACGTTGCACCGTTAGAATCAATCGTAATCGGTTGTTTTGCGTCGCTTTCTAATGCAAAAACATTTGCGCCGTAGAGCAGGGCGGCAAACAGCCAAACTCGTTTATTTTTTATCATAGTTGCCATGTACTTTTGCTAATAATTCTAAGTGAACAGGCGCACTAAACGTCGCCTTCATGCCTGTTCCCGTTGTGATATTGTTGCCACTTTTTAATTCAGTAAATTCGCTGGTTTGCGCGAAAGATGTTTTCGGAAAAACTTGCAAATTCGACGTATGAATTATCAATTCGCGTCCTTGAGAACTGGCGGCACGTTCGATTTCTACCTTGCCGTTTAACCAAAGCGTTTCACTGCCTTTTTCCAATTGACCTGTTTCGGCGTGAATTTGCCACGCAGGATTTGGCGCGTTATAAAAAAACATCAACGGATTTTCTAAATGAGTCGTGCCGTCGTCGCTGTAATGCGCCATTTTATTGGCGGTTAAATGAGAACTTAAATCACCTTGTTCATTCATTTGCCATTTTGCATAACCGACACTGAAAAAATCTGCGCTGTGTGGCGCGGCTTCGCGGCGTTCAATATCATCATTGATGAAAATTTTTGCTAATAAACTACTCATGATTGCCAAAGCAATTACATAACCATAGAAAGCGTTATGTTTTGGTTTCATTGAAGATATTCACTTAAAAGTGGTTCAAAAAAATCTTGCGCTTGCATAATTACGTCGCACACTTCACGCACTGCGCCATTGCCACCGCTTAATGTAGTTGTCCAATCCGCGCAAGCTTGCACGGCTTCAACGGCATTCGCTACGGCAATTGCTAAACCCACTTGAATCATTAACGGTAAATCCACCACATCGTCACCTACATAAGCAACTTGTTCAGGTATTAAATTTAATTTCTGCAACAACTCTGCAAACGCAGCGCGTTTATCACGTTGATTTTGATAAACAAGTTTTACGTCTAATTCTTCCATCCGTTTTGTCACAATGACAGATTCACGTCCTGAAATAACCGCGATTTCAACGCCTGTTTGTTGCAACATTTTTATGCCATGCCCATCGTGAGCATGAAAGGCTTTAAATTCATTGCCTTGATAATCAAAAAATAATTTTCCATCGGTCAAAACACCATCAACATCTAAAATCAAAAGTTTGATTTGACGGGCTTGTTCCATTACTCGAACTGGTATCATCACACTATCCCCGCACGAATCAAGTCGTGCATATTTAACGCGCCACATAAACGTTGCTGGTCATCGACGACGCACAACGCACTAATTTTCTTTTGTTGCATTACTTGCATCGCTTCAGCGGCAAGGCAATCGGCATGAATTACAGCACAATCGCGTGTCATGACATCGCCAATTGGGCAATTTGGCAAACTCAACGTTGCGCCAAGTAGTCGCCGTAAATCTCCGTCAGTGAATACACCTTGCAATTCATCCTCTTTATTGACGACGGCTGTCATGCCTAATTTTTTCGCTGTCATTTCCAAAACAGCTGCGCCAACAAGTGTTTCTTCTCGCACCATCGGAATTGCTGAATCGGTGTGCATGATGTCACTGACGAGGAGTAATAAACGTCGTCCCAATTGTCCACCTGGATGTGAAAACGCGAAATCATAACGGGTAAAACCGCGTGCTTCGAGTAGCGAAACGGCTAACGCATCGCCCATTACTAACGCGGCAGTTGTGCTTGAAGTCGGGGCTAAACCCAAAGGACAGGCTTCGTGAGATACACCAACATCCAAATGCACACTGGAGAATTTAGCTAAGGTAGATTGTGAATTGCCTGTTAACGCAATGAGCGGAATTCCCAAACGTTTTATCAACGGTAAAATCGCTAAAATTTCAGTCGTCTCACCTGAATTGGATAAGGCTAAAACGACATCGTGATTTGTAATCATACCTAAATCGCCATGACTTGCTTCACCCGAATGCACGAAAAAAGCAGGCGTTCCCGTACTTGCCAGCGTTGCAGCAATTTTGCCGCCGATATGTCCAGATTTTCCTACGCCTGTAACCACGATTCGACCTTTGCAAGCAAACAAAAGTTTGCACGCCGCCACAAAATTGGCATCAATGCGTTTACTTAAATCGGCAACGGCTTGGGCTTCGGTTTGAATGACTGCAAGACCTAATTCTCGCAGTGCGTCGTCATGGAGTTTCATAGAAAAATCGGCAAAATTACGATGCCATTATTATGACATGATTTGTGGAATTGATGTTGCTAGCAATGCAGTAATCAATTTCATATAAATAATTTGGCACACACATTGCTTTTAAAATTGCAAAAACAATAACGCCATTAGCCGTTATGTGTTTAAAGGTATAATCGCCAGCATTTTTTGCTGTCTAAGTTTAGTAAAACAAAACGTATAGGTTGTCGATATGGCTCAAATGGAACAAGAAGCGGTTGAAAAGCCGTCAAAAAAACCCTTAATTATTTTAATTCTCGCTGTCGTTATTTCGTTAGCCGCAGGCGCGGGGGGGATGTTCTTTTTTATGCAGCAGCAAGTTGAGCATAAGGTTGAAGAAGCCTGTGCTGAACCACCGCCACCTGTGATTACGACAATTTATAACGAACTTTCAAAACCACTGGTCGTAAATTTCCAGCAAAATTCCTCAGTACGATTAGTGAAAATTACACTGTCAATTTCAGCTGGGGATGAAGAAACCATTGCTGTGTTGAAGAAAAATGAACCGATGATTATGAATAATTTGCTCATGCTCATTAGCGGGCAAAATACGGATGATTTAAAAACGCATGAAGGCAAAATTGCCTTGCGAAACGCAATTTTTGATGATGTGTCAGCGATGCTTGAAAAAACCTCGCCAGGCTCAGAAATCAAAGAAGTCTTTTTCACCTCATTGATTATGCAATAACGTTATGAGTGACTTACTTTCACAAGCAGAAATTGATGCCCTTTTAAATGGCATGAATGGTGGTGGCGACGATTTTAGTGGCGGAATGGAAGACGAAGAAGAATCAAGCGTCTATTCCGAAGAAGTCGTTGAAGAACTCACCGAGCGCGGCGTTGTTAAAGAATACGATTTAGTTCATCAAGAACGTATCGTGCGCGGCAGAATGCCGACGCTCGAAATGATTAACGAACGTTTTGCGCGAATGTTGCGGGTATCGATTTTCCAATTTATTCGCCGTTCGGCTGAAATTTATATTTCAGGGATTCAAATCAAAAAGTTTTCTGAATTTACGCAAGGCTTGCTTGTCCCAACCAGTTTAACGGTGATTCGCGTCAATCCGTTGCGCGGAAAAGCATTGATTGTGATGGATCCCAGTTTGATTTTTACCGCCGTAGACAATTATTTTGGCGGTGGTGGCTTTTTTGATAATGCCCCATCAGAAGGTAAAGAATTCACACTGGTTGAAATGCGAATTGTGATGATGATTGTCGAATTGATTTTCAAAGACCAAAAAGAAGCATGGAAACCTGTGATGAATTTGGATTTTGAGTATTTAAGTTCAGAAATCAATCCACGTTTTGCCAACATTATTGAGCCATCAGAGTTAATCGTTGTGTCAACGATTCACGTTGATTTAGAAGGCGGCGGCGGTGACGTGCATATTGCTTTGCCTTATACAATGCTTGAGCCGATTCGTGACTTGCTCGACGTGATTAACACGAGTCAAGACGATGTTGACGAGAATTTCTACGAATCACTTTATCGTGAAGCGTTACGAATTGATATTCCTATAAACAGTTTGCTGGTTGAAAAAAGCATGTCAATTCGTAGCGTTCTTAGCCTGAAAAAAGGTGATGTAATTCCAATTGATATGCCTGATTCTGTGGCATTACGAGCAGGTGGAGTTCCTATTTTTGAAGGTAAAGTTGGGATTTCAGATGGCAATTATGCGATTCAAATTACAGATCGAATTATTAACTAAAAATTTAAGCGAGAAAGAAAATGAGCCAAATGGATGATGATTATGATGTTGAAACCGTTGCCTTCAAAGAGTTTGAAGATCACGAAGAACATCACGGTGCGGTAAATCCCGAAGAAGTTAATTTAGATGTCATTTTAGATGTTCCTGTTGTGATTTCGATGGAAATCGGACGCACGAACATCAGCATTCGTAACTTGCTGCAATTAAACCAAGGTTCGGTTGTTGAATTGGAACGTTTTGCAGGTGAAGCATTAGACGTGTTAGTCAATGGAATGCTCATTGCTCATGGCGAAGTCGTTGTAATTAACGATAAATTCGGTATTCGTTTAACCGACGTAATCAGTCCTTCTGAACGTATTAAACGTTTGGCATAATGCGACAAAACGACATTATTTCAGGCTCAGATTTTGCCAGCTGGGCGTTAGGATTGCTGGTTGTTTTAGCGATTTTTGCCATTTGCGTTTGGGCAATTAAACAGTTGCAACGTCAGCAATTTACAAGTGGCGATAGATTGCAAATTGTCGGTGGTTTGTCACTTGGAATGCGTGAGCGAATCGTGCTTGTTCAAGCGGGTAAAAAACAGCTAATTTTAGGCGTAACGCCGAGTCGAATCGAAACGTTACACGTTTTAGAAGGTGACGATTGTTTGAATAAAATGCCGCAAATTGCCCCCGAAAATAGTTTTGCTGCCAAATTAAAACAAGTCATGAAAGGAAAAGTCGATGCGTAGACGCAATGTGATTTTGATTTTGCTTACCATTTCTGCATTATGTTTAACAGGCGCAGCGTTTGCGATGCCAGCGGGAATTGAAGCATTGACGGTGACAGGCGATGCGAAAAGTGGACAAACCTACAGCGTGACGTTGCAAATTCTGGTGCTGATGACATTGCTGACGCTTTTGCCAGCAATGCTGCTTACCATGACCGCGTTTACGCGAATTATGATTGTATTCAGTTTATTGCGCCAAGCATTAGGAACAGGGCAAGTTCCGAGTAATCAGGTTTTGCTTGGGTTGTCGTTGTTTTTGACCATTTTCATCATGATGCCTGTGTTTGAAAAGGTGAATGTTGAAGCTGTGCAACCATACATGGAAGAAAAAATTGATGCGA
>JAQTOT010000053.1 GCA_028713145.1 Methylococcales bacterium | reverse complement strand
GTGCGACCATTAGCGGTATAAGTAATGACTGTTTCTAATCGTTTCGTGCCATCAACACTGAATCTGCCAATTACAATATCGCCCACAGCATAGATTGTGGTGCTGTAATGCGTGTCATCTGTTTTTTGAGTTAGGCTGTAGTGATCAAGTAAATAACTACCAACACTTTGCAGCAAGCCTAAATAATAGGTTGGTGTAATACCATTGATGGTTTCGCTATAAATTCCATCGGCTATTTTAGTCAGTGCCGCATCAACAAAAATGGAAACTTGCGTGACTTTTCCATCGCCATCAAAAGCAGTCGTTTTGTGACCAACTGTTTGGGTTTTATTAAGTAAATCACCCGTTGTGCTGTAATTCGTGACAATTGTGGAAAGAAGATTGTTGTCGTTAAAGTACCTGACGACTTCATTAACGCTTCCATTTACGTTGTTTGTTTTTATCGATTCACTTCTAATCGTTCGCAAAACGCCGTCTGTTGTGAAAGAGTCAACACTGTTGTTCACAGTGCTAGTTAAAAAACCTTTGTTGTCAAATTCATTCGTAATCGTAGTTTGATGTGAGACATTCACGTCCACTGTGCTGTCACTGGTACTCAAACTGTATTTATTCAAATTCGTTCCATTTAAGTAATAACGATAAGTTCCATTATCACTGTCTTGTTTATAAACGTTTATGCCGTTTGTTGTTGATTCTGGTGTTAAGCCTGTGACATCAAAAGCAATGCTTATAATTTGTTTATTAACGTCAAAAACAGTCGTCATTCTGTCTTCAATTTTTGTCTCATTAACGAATGTACTGTCGGCGTTATATTGTTTTATGGTCGTAAAGTGGTGTCCATTTACCGTTGATTCGTCTGTTACTTTGCTGCCCGTTAATTGCCCGTTTTGGTTAAAAGTTTGTGTGCTAGTGACATGATGAACAAAACCTTCAATAACGTTATCGCTATATTGATTGATTTCGTAATTAACTAAAATGTTTCCTGTTGTAACGGTGTACACCGTTTCTACGCCGTTGCTATCCGTCGCACTGTATTTGCTTCCTTGCGTTATTTCATTTAAACCGCTCACGTCAATTTGCACTTTATCAACATTGCCATCCGTTTTGTAAAACGTTGTTTTTACTCCTTCAGTTTGTGAACTATTTAGCAAATTACCGTTTAAATCATAATTTTTTGTCGTCGAAGTTTGCACGCCGTCATTGTCGTAAAAATCGGTGATAGATTTCCCTGTTGACGTTTTAGTAATCGTCGATGTCCACGATTTAACGTATTCAATGCCATTTAAAGTGAATCTATCAATGCTGCCATTACCGATAAGTACATCTTTTTCGTTATAAGTAGCGATAGTCAGCAATGAATGAGAAATTTCATTTACGTCCATAACCGTATTTGTTTGGCTAATGACATATTTCATCACGGCTTGATTTGCATCGAGCGTGTAAATAATCGTATCGTCGCCTTTTATAACCGTGTAATGCGTTTTTGTTGAATCCGTTGCATCGGGCGTTCCTGTTAATCCCGTCACGTTAACGGTAATGAGTTGTACGTTTCCTTCATTGTCATAAATCGTGGTTTTTCTTCCGTTAACTTCGGTTTTATCGATAAAAGCACCGTTTTGATCGTAGCGTGTAACAGCCGACAATTGCGTTGTGATTTCTGTGAGCAAGCTGCCTGTTAATACGCCTTTGGCGTCGTATAAAAAAGTATTGATTACCGTTGCCCCTGAATCGGCAACCGTTTGAATGCTTGAACTGTATTTTATTAAGGCATTTGTTGATGGATTTAAATAATACGTCGCATTGGTTGCTGAATCGGAGTAAGCAACGCCTTCATCCGTTGTTGTTGCCGTTAAACCTGTTGTATCAATGGTAATACTCAGAACATGCCCGCTGGCATCATAGTTTGTTGTTTTGATACTTTCTGTTTGCGAACTGCTAACTAAAACGCCTGATGCGTTGTAGTTTTTTGTGCTGGCTGTCACTACGCCATTTTGTGTTGATGCAATGCTGACGGATTTGCTTGTAAAAGTTCCCACTTTGTCAAAGAACGTAGTGGTTTTCATCGTGTTATCCGCGTTTTCGTTTGTTTGTGTTTTGCTGTATTTTTCTAGTGCGTTACTTGTTGCATTGAGGTAGTAAGTATTCACATTTCCAGCATTATCACCCACGTTATAAACGTTATACCCCTCAACCGTCGAACCCGTTAATCCCGTAGCATCAATCGTAATGATCGTTACAATCCCATCTGCATTGAAAAATGTCGTTTTAATTCCATCAATTTGTTTGCTACTGAGCAAGATGCCGCTCGCGTTATAAAGTGCAACCGATGATATTTGATAACCATCGTTAATAACGGTATTTGTCACCGTTTTCGTGCTATCGCTATTTTGAACTGTTGTGGTTTCGGTGTAGTTCGAATGATCCGCTTGCGTACTGAGTTTGGCATCGCCTATTTTTAAACCAACATTGTTATAGATTTGGCTAATTTTTGTCGTCACCTCACCTAACACCGTTATAGAGGCAACAGCACTGTATCGAACTAAATGGTTTTGTGTATCAAGGCTATAAGTTGTATTGCCGACCGTGTAATTAACTACATTCGTGTTATACGCATCTGGAATACCTGTTAGCGTTGTCGTATCAATACTGATATTTGTCACGCTACCGCTAGCATTTTTGATCGTAGTTTTCACACCATCAATTAACGCACTGCTTGTTAAAACATTTGCTGAATTGTATTCACTAATCAATGTTGTTTGATGATTATCGGCATCGGTTGTGACAGTAGTTTGGGTACTCGATTGCAACACGCCTTTTTCGTTATAAAAACTTATTTTAGTGGTACTGCTAGTTGCTGTATTTGTACTGCTGCTAATCGTGTATTTAACTAATGCTTGGCTTGTTGTATCTAAATAGTAAGTCGTTATCGAACCATCACGTTCAACGATTTTATATGTCGTTTGATTATTCGCGCCAACGTCACCTGTTAAGCCCGTTGTATCGATTGAAATAGTGGTATTTGTTCCTTCTGTAACCGTTGTTTTAATGCCTTCTTTTACGGTCGTTTTTAATAACGTATTGCTCGCGTTATATTCTTGAATCGTAGTTTTTAAATAGCCTTTGTCATCAGCAACAGTCGTGATGGTTGTGCCTTGTAAAACCTCTGTTGCACTGCGAGCAATCATTGTCGTGGTCGTTGTTTTTATGCCTGTTGCAGCGACACTAAAACTACTCTCCAAATAATAACGTTTAGCGGTTCCCGATTCGGTAATAACAGAGGTTAATTTACTGTTAGCAGGCACATCAGCATTGAGAATGACAAAATCGACACTTTGAGAACTATTTGCCAAAGTGACTATTTTTTGAGGACTAAACGACGCACCATTTTTCAATACTTCAACCGTATTACCCGAAACAGCTAATGACGTGGGTAATTCAACACGGAAATTAGTTGTCGTCGTTGAAGTATTAAGTACAAATTCAATCGCTTTACTTGCAGCACTTACGTTGCCAAAAGTATCTGTAATTTTGGCAGTTAAGGCTTTATTACCATCGAGGCCCAAGTCTGTTTTTACAACCGTAAAATTCACATAGCCATTGCTAATAGCGGTTGAATCTAACGTGACTATTTTGGTTGTGCCAAAAGAATTACCACTAAGTAATAACTCGATTTTATCGCCAACAGTGAGGATATTTTTGGGGAAACTGACTTGGAAAACAGAGCTAGTTGCCTCGGCATTATTGAGTACGCTGTCGCTTAAATACGAAGTGCCAAATTCAGAAACGGCTGGTGTTGGTGGCAACGTGGCTTTTAACTTAAAACTCAACGGTACACTTGCAGGGCTTATGTTTCCTGCTAAATCTGTCATCACAGCGGTTAAAACTTTATCCCCATCAGCACCTAAATCGGCTTTTGACAGTCCAAAATCAACATAACCGTTTGTTAAATTATCGCCGTTTAACGTGGCAAATTTTGGCGTACTCAATGACGCGCCGTTTAATAGCAACTCGACTTTATCGCCTGTTAAAGCAGAAACACCAGACGTTGGCAATGCAACGCGAAACGACGTATTTACTGTGGTTTCGTCATAGTTTAGTTTGCCATCGCTTAATTTATTTGAAGAGACTTCCGCTACCGTTGGAGCGTTTGTGGCAACGGTATCAAGTGTAAAAGTCATTGCCGAGCTGCTTGATGAATTACCTGCAATATCGGTAATTTTAGCGGTGACTGACTTGCTACCCTCACCGTTAAAGTCATTTTTCAAAACCGTAAAATCAACAAAACCTTTTGTTTTATCAGCGTCGCTTATCGTGATGAATTTTGCCGTGTTAAATGCGTTTCCACCTAGCAACAATTCGACTTTATCGCCGACGAGATGGCTACTATCCAAATTTACGCGAAAGGTTGTAGTGACCGCTTCGGCTTTATTGATAAAACCATCGGTCAAATACTTGGTCGATTCAACTAAAATTGGTGAGTTAGGTGCGGTGCCATCGTAAGTAAAACTTAAATTTCCCACATTTGAGATATTGCCTGCTGCGTCGGTTTGACGTACTAAAAGAGATTTCACGCCATCGCCTGAAACACTAAAAGAACTGCCACTGCCTGCTTGCCAGCTTAATCCTTTATCAAAACTATATTGCCACGTTGCTCCCGTATCTAATCTGCTAACAGCAACTTGTGGATTATTGGTAATGCTGTCTGTTGAAATTCCCGTATCAGTAAAACTTAATTGTGGCGTAGTTGGTAGCGTTGCTTTTAAAACAAACGTTGTCGTTAGACTTGTGCTTTTATTACCCGCTAAATCCGTAATCATGGCAGTAAGTGATTTAGTGCCATCCGTGCCTAAATTAGCCTGTGTAACAGTGAAACTAACGTAACCATTAGAAATATCGGAAGCGGTCAATTTTGCGATTTTTGGAATTCCAAAAGAGCCAGCATTGAGTAATAACTCGACTTTGTCATTTGCAACAACAGCACCTGTACCCGTTGTTGTGAGATTGACGCGAAACTCAGCATTTACCGCTTCGGCATTATTTAGTTGACCATCGGATAACGTAGCGATTGTCGCAAACGTAGGAATTATTGGTGCAGTCGTATCAAGCGTGAAAGTGATGGGACTGCTCGTTGCACTGACGTTGCCTGATTTATCGGTAATTTTTGTGGTGAGCGATTTTGAACCGTCAGTGCCTAAATCGGCTTTCAAAACAGTAAAATCGACATAGCCATTTGCAATGTCGCTTGCTGACAACTCAACACTTTTCTCTGGAGTAACTCCCAATAGTTGAATTGTATCGCCTGCAACAGCGCGAGAACCTAGCGTTGGCAAAGTTGCTCTGAAAGTCGTTGTTACCGCTTCAACATCATTCATGAATCCATCGGCTAAATCCGTTGAACCCAATTCATAAAGTGTTGGTGCCTGCGTTGCATTTGTATCTAGTGTAAAAATTAACGCTGCACTCGGACTACTTTTATTGCCTGAAACGTCAGAAATAACGCTCGTTAGCGATTTGATACCATCACTGCCTAAATCGGTTCTTGCTACGTTAATTGTCGCGTACCCGTTAGTTATATCGCCACTTGCTAACACAACATTTTTAAACGCTATGCCATTTAACAATAACTCAACGGTATCGCCCGCAATCGCTGTGGCATCTACGTTTATTTGAATCGTTTTGCTTGCAAGTAAGCTATTCCAAAAATCAAACGCCGTTGTGGCAATACTTGAAGTTGGCGCAATGGTGTCTAAAACGAATGCTAATGGCGTACTTGCATTACTGATATTTCCTGCAATGTCAGTCACTTTTGCCGTCAACGATTTGCTGCCATCCTCACCTAAATCTGCTTTCGAAACGGTAAAATCAACAAAACCATTAGTGATATTTACGTTGCCTAGTGTTAAGGTTTTTGGAATCGCAAAACGGCTGTTATTCAAAAATAATTCGACGCTATCGCCAGCTACAGCTTCTGTACCAAGCAAGCTAATTCTGAAGAGTGTTGTGACCGATTCAGCATTGTTTAGTTTGCCATCGATTAAATCCGTTGAACTGCTATGTTCCGTGACACTCGGTGCATTAGGAATTTTGGCATCTAAGGTGAATACAATCGGTGCTGTTGATGTTGTCGTGCCAGCGTTGAGTAATTGCGCTGCAATGGATTTTGTTCCATCAGAACCTAGTTGCGCTTTCGAAACAGAAAAATCCACATAGCCATTAAAGATATTTAAATTATTGATTGGCTGACTGACAAATGACGTACCACCTAGCAACAAACTAACCGTATCGCCAAGAACCACATCACCAATTAAATTAGCGCGAAAACTAATTCCCGCTGTGGCTTCTGAAAGATTAAGTAAATTGTCATTTAACGCGATGCCTTGTGCAGCAAGCGTAATGGGCGCACTGGTATCTAAAACAAAATTCAAACTGCTCTGCGCTGAGAAATTTCCCGCCGCATCAACTTGCCTTGCAAGAACAGTTTTGCTTCCATCGCCTTTGACGGTGAATTCATTTCCAATGCCGTCTAACCAGTGACTACCGTTATCAATACTGTATTGCCATTTCGCGTTTGTAACTAAACCTGAAATGCTAACTCTGCCAACACTGGTAATGAAATCGCCTGCTTTTCCCGTATCAACGCTAAGAGCTAATGCAGGTGCAATGGGTGGTGTGGTGGTTAAAGTAAAAGAAAGTTGTGGATTAGATACGCTGACATTTCCTGCGGCATCGGTAATTTTGGCAATAATTACTTTGTTGCCGTCAACGCCTAAATCTGTTTTTGTGAGCGTGAAATCAACAAATCCAGCTGTGATATTTCCACTACCGAGCGTGATGGTTTTGGTGACTGAATCCAGCTGTAATGTAACTTTGTCGCCGCTTATTGCAAATGATCC
Organism: Methylococcales bacterium; assembly: GCA_028713145.1. Classification (GTDB taxonomy): domain Bacteria; phylum Pseudomonadota; class Gammaproteobacteria; order Methylococcales; family Methylomonadaceae; genus UBA10906. Next base: position 7,945 of record JAQTOT010000053.1, on the reverse strand, counting down.
CGTTGTTGGCAAACTCACTCTAAAATTCGTACTAACTGCTTCGTCAGCATTCATTTTCCCGTCGGCAAGGTGCGTTCCCGTTTCTGCAATCGTTGGTGCCGTTGGAGAAATGGTATCCAACACAAATGAGAGCGGTTGACTAGCAACGCTACGATTACCTGCAACATCAATCGTAAATGCGGTGAGTGTGTTCGTGCCTTCTGTACTAAAAGCTGGGACGATGAAATCAGCGTAACTCGCGCCACCGATTGATAACGTTTGTGTTGATAAGGTTTCTACAACATTATCATTTAGGCGTAACTCAATTTTATCACCCGAAACAGTCGGTAGCAGTGCGCGAAAAGCCGTGTTTGTAGCATTCTCATCCGCATTGATTCGACTATCTGCGAGCTTGCTTGTTATTTGCTCTGCAAGCGTTGATGCACTTGGCGCGGTGGTATCCAAAGTAAAATTCAAACTGCGTGTCGCCGAAACATTGCCTACGGTGTCAATTTGCCGAACTTGTATGTTTTTAACGCCATCGCCTGTTAAGGTGAAATCTGACACGGTGTAATTTTGCTTCACACTCCAACTTGAGCCGTTGTCGAGACTGTATTGCCACGTTGTGCCAGAAACTTGGTCTACGCCCGAAACAACCACTTTGCCATTACTGGTAATGCCGTCAGTGGTACTTGTACCTGTGTCTTGAAATAAGCTAAGCGTTGGTGCAAGAGAAGGGCTTGCTTTTAACGTAAAGTTAAGAGGCAAACTGGTTGTACTATTGCCTGCAATATCTTGAATTAACGTGGTTAACGATTTTGCACCGTCATTTCCTAAATTCGATTTTGTGATTGCAAAATCAACGTAGCCCAAACCAATTTCGGTGCTTGTCAAAACGACTTTTTTAGGCGGATTAAAAGGTGAATTATCAAGCAATAATTCAACACTATCGCCTGCAACGAAACTCGCAGACAAAGCAGCTCGAAACGTGGTGTTACTCGCTGATTCGGCAAGATTTATTACGCCATCGCTTAATTTCGTTGAACCTGTTTCTGCCAGCGTCATCGGTGACGGCGCAGTGGTATCTAAAATAAACGTAATGGCTGTACTCGCTGAACTTGCATTGCCTGCAATATCGGTAATTTTTGCCGTTAATGATTTATTACCATCACTGCCTAAATCGGTTCTTGAAATAGGAATATCAACATAGCCTGCACTAACGTTGGTACTGCTTAATGTCGCCGTTTTAAACGATACGCCACCAAGCAATAATTCAACACTATCACCCACAACCGCTCTTGATCCCGTTATGGGAAACGTGACACGAAAAGCGGCACTTGCCGCTTCCGTATTATTGAGTAAGTTATCGCTTAAATTTGTTCCCACTTCTGAAAGGATGGGCGCTGCTGGGGCAGTCAAATCTGCACCAACAGTTAAAACTAAATTCGCGCGTGAATCGTAAATTGTTGCGCCATCTGCTGAGGTAGATTGAAGCGTTAAATTTTTACCGTAATAAGCATTCGATGTTGACGTAAAAATAACCGTCCAAATGCCTAATTGCTCATTGAAGATGTCGCTCGAAAAACTAGACGTAATGTCTGTTGTGCCATCAAAAATTTTCAACGTGGTATTGGCTTCCGTTGTAACGGTTAACGTTGCATCCGCACCTTCAACAGGAACAGTTGCAAACAAATCGGCAACCATCGCATTTTGCACTGTCACATTGATGATTTTTGTTTCACCGACAATTTGCACAGGAATATCTTGACTGATTTCATTACCCAGCGAATCGTGAGCAATCAGGTGATACGTTAAATTGAGCGATTCGCCAGTGAGTAACGCTTCAAAATAAGGCACATTTGAATTAAACGTCCATGTCAGAGTACCCGCCCCCGCGAGTTCCCAAATGTCAGTACCTGATAATTGACTAACGCCTGCTCCTGTACCCGATAACGAAAATAACCCCGTCAACACCGCTTTTGCTTCTGGACTTTTTAAATAAGCCTCCAGCGCAAAGGCATTAACATTTCCAGTAGCGACGCTAACAGAAACAGGATTTGTAGCATCTAACTCAAGCGAAACTTTCTCGACGGTCGGAAAATCATCGTCTATCGAAATAGAATTGCCCGAAACGGAAAATTGTAGATTTGTTGCCACTGAATTCCCCTTCTTTAAATAATAGAGCCAGCACCAAATACGCTATTGAAACTAGGTATATCGAAAATTGCGCTATCTTGTGCATTAGTTAAGCCTGTCAACGTGACAGTCATCACAGAACCTGCACTCGCCCATTCCACGGTCACATCACCATCGGTAGAATTAGTATTAGTGAGTGTTGGATTTTGATAATTTGGGAAAATCAACGTATCACCAGCACCAAAGTTAGAAATACTATAATCGTAAGTGCCTTCAGCAAACTGAAGTCGTACGTTGCCCACTGACGCATCGCTTGAACCTGTCCCCGTCACGAGTATAGGCGCAAAAATAAAATCCGTATCAGCGAGTGCCGTCACACCATTCAATTTAATTTCAAAATCGACCGTTGCAGGATCTTCATTTGTATCGCCTTGTACAACAGCATAACTACCATAAAACGTCCAACGAATTGTGAACATATCCGCTAATGCCCCAGTACCTGCCGACCCCACAATGTTCATTGCAGACAAATCAATTTTGTCTGTGCCAGAAACAAAGTCTGTAATCACATCACGCAATATGCCTTTTCCCGTATCACCAAGAGAAAATTGAAAAGTATCCGCTCCCTCTCCACCTGTTAGGGAATCTACACCGATTCCTCCAATAATTGTGTCTGCTCCTGAACCGCCATCCAACGTATCACGACCATTTCCACCATCTAACATGTCAGCACCATCTAAACCAGATAACGTGTTAGAGGCATCATTCCCCGTGATGCTGTTATCAAGCTCATTTCCCGTGCCGCTAATTGCGGCTAACCCTGTTAAAGTGAGCGTTTCAACATTTGCAGGCAATGTATAAGTCACAATCGATTGAACCACATCTGTTCCTTCACTAGCGTTTTCAATAACTTGATCTGTTACACGGTCAATAATATATGTATCATTACCTGTCCCACCAGCAAGCGTATCCGCACCAGCCCCGCCGTCTAACGTATCTGAACCTGCACTACCCGTAATGCTATTGGCTAAATTATTACCTCTACCAAAATTAAACTCTTCACCAAATAACTCCAAATTCTCAATATTTCTAGGTAATTGAAAGAAACCAGTCAGATAGCTTTGGACAGTATCGATACCACCAACGTTAGTTTCGACAACTGAAGTACCAGTGCTATGAACAACATAAATATCGTTTCCTTTGCCGCCTGATAAATTATTCGGGGTTGAACTGCCGTTAGCATCACCATCATCAAGTGTGTTTGCAGCATCATTGCCATGAATGTTATTAGAGTCTGCATTGCCAGTTCCACCAATAGCAGCCGTGCCATCAAGATATAAATCCTCAACATAGTCGCTTAACGTATAAGTCACTGTCGAGTGAACGGTATCAATACCCTCGCCCTCAAGTTCAATCACGGTATCTGTTGCATCACTAATGAAATATACGTCATTGCCAATGCCGCCCGATAAGGTATCAGAACCAGCCCCTCCGATGAGCGTGTCAAATCCTTCGCCGCCCTCTAACGAGTCGTTTCCTTCACCACCATCGAGCGAATCATTACCCAACAAACCAGACAACGTGTCATTGCCTAAACCGCCAAATAAGGTGTCGTTTCCATCCGTACCCATTAAATTATCATCACCATCTGGAACGGTTAAATTTAACGTGCCGCTCCATGTGTCTTGAACGGTTGTAGGGTCAGAAATTAGATACGATTTCGCAACCAGACTTTTGTTTCCGATATAGCCGCTATTTGGCTTAACAGTAAAAGCAATAGTTTTAATGCCCGCCGAATCAACACTAAAATCTTGATTAAATTTGTCAGTGACATCTGTTGTATCTTCAAACAACTTAATGTCCGTACCATTTTCAGTTTCAATTTGAATGGTATCTGGCAAGTCGGCACTAGCAGGAATGACTGTTGCGCTGATAATTTTCGTTTCACCTTGAATGATGAAATTTAATGCTTGCTCACTAACAACGTTATCACTATCGGTTGCTTCGATGTGGTAAGAGAAGTTAATTGACTCGCCAGTTAAGAGACTTTCAAAATTAGGAATATTTGCAACGTCAAATGACCATTCAACCGTATCGGCATTTGTAATGCTCAAATTTGGAACATTTATATTTGAACCATTAGATAACGTGAGAAAGTCAAATGCTTGGTCATGTGCAGTGGCGGTGTTAAATAAAGAGGCTAATACTGTAGCATTTACGCTATCGGGTGAGCTTGTGATGTTCACACCTAACACGTCAACAGAAACTGTATCACCTTGAACATCCGCAAAATCAACGTCGTTAATCGTAAAATCGCCCGTTGATGTAAAAGTTGGAGCTTCTGCGAACGTCATACCTGTATTGGCTAGTGTTAACTCCCAATCTGGAAAATCGCCATTAACAGAATTTGTGAACGTGACATTTGAATCTGTTACAGCACCTGTTTCATATCCAAATTCCATCGTCCCGTTTAGAATAAGATTTCCAAAAATCTCATTATTGAAATTCGTACTGACACTGCGATTTGCAAAAACAGCCGCAACATTAGCACTCGTTTCATTGTTCATCGCGTAGACAGTAACGCCGTTAAACGTGAACAAATCACCTTTATTAAGCGGGGCAAATGTCACAACAGCAGATTCTGGTGTTGTTTCCGTGCCTTGAGTAATGACGACATTATTTAAATAACGCGAACTAAATGTTGGTGCGTCTGGCACTGGGGCAACATTTAACGTCATTGTCGCGCTTGCCGATTCTGCCCCATTGTTATCAACGCCAACATAATCAAACGATGTCGTGCCGTTCCAGTTTGCGTTGGGTTTGAAATAAAGATTTAAAGCGTTTGATGTTGTTACAGGAATCAACGAATTAACCGTGACAGCTGTAGTCAAATTAGGGTCTGAATACAAAATACCCGCAGGCAAATTACTAATTTTGAAACCAGTAACTGCCCCGTCCGTGTCTGCCCCCAATAAAGAAAGTTCAGCGACAGAATCTTCAAATAATCCAGAAGTCATTGGAATAACCGTTGGCGGGATATTATTTGATGCTTGATTGGTGATATTAACTGTTGTTGACCCCAACGCCGTCAATGCACCACTAGCGTCGCCATCATTAAATATCCAATCGATTTGAATAGAAGTTGGAGGAGCATTAGACGTATTACTGTAGGCGAATGAAGAAAGGGTCTGATCGACCAATGCTTGTGTCGCATTAGCATTGAAAGTAACGATTAGCGTGCCATTACTTTGTGTAAATGTACCAATGGTTGTGCCTGAAACAACAACATTTTGAGCTGAGAAAAAAGCTGACGAAAAGACATCGTCGGGATTTGCCGTGCCTTGACGCTTTAAAGTAATCGACGCACCGTTGTAATTGCCTTGCGCCGCTAATTCAGCATCATAAATTTGAACGGTATCATCCAAGATAACTGGTGTGCCATTTTCAGTGTAATTGGCTACACCATCGAGCGTATTGATTGGATTGAAAGATTTATCCAAACTGCCATCGCTGTTGTAACGGACTAAAGCAATATCGCTAACGCTGCTACCACTAAGGTTGTGACTAGTTGCAGATAAAACAATTTTTCCATCCGTTTGTATAGCAACAGAAACATTATTTACACCACCATTACTAATCACTGTTGATGTCTTACCACCATCACCAAAACTAGCATCTAAAGAACCATCGTTGTTATAGCGAACTAGAACCAGCGACGCATAAGTTCCACCACCAGTAGTACCTGCCACCAAAATTTTGCCATCAGATTGTATAGCCACGGATTGAGCAGATTCCGAAGCTCCAGCAGTAATGTCAGTTGTCACAAGTCCATCACCACCAAAACTAGTGTCTAAAGAACCATCGTTGTTATAGCGTGTTAAGGAGAAATCAAGATTACCGAAAGTTTCACCTACGACAAGAATTTTTCCGTCGGCTTGTACTTTTACCGTGCTAACAAAATTGAGACCATTCTCAACCGTTCCATCGCCAGCGAAGCTCGTATCTAAAGAGCCATTGCTGTTATAGCGTACTAAATGTGTGTCGCCTGCCACCAAAATTTTGCCATCGGATTGCATAGCAACAGAGTTAGCTTCTTCATAAGATCCAAAATCAGTAGTAACAATACCATCATTGTCAAAGCTACTATCTAATGAACCGTTGCTGTTGTAGCGTGCCAAAGCAAAATCAGCATCCGTGCCATTATTTTTATAGCCTGCGACTAAAATTTTCCCATCTCCTTGAATAGCGATGGAATTCCATGTGTCAACACCAGGATTTGAGGCGGAAAGGACGATGCCGTCGCTATCAAAGCTAGTATCCAAAGATCCGTCAGTGTTGTAACGAACCAAGGTGGAATCCCAATCTCCATTGTTAAAAATACCCGCTGCGACAATTTTTCCATCTGTTTGAATAGCAACCGCCTTTGTCTCCCCGCCATAAAGACCAACCGCAGTAGTTGCAATACCATTGCCATTAAAACTGGCATCTAAAGAACCATTTTCGTTGTAACGCACAATGGTGAATATCGAGTAAAAATCAGGGTGGGAATAGCCTGCTACAACGATTTTTCCGTCTGATTGCAAAGCAATAGATGTAGCCCCTGCCTCTCTTAATGAAGGTATTGGGTTATCGTCAAAACGTGTGATAACCTTGCCACTAACAGTGAAAGATGGGGCGAAATTGGTTGTGTTGAGTAATACTGAGATAGTGTTATCGGATTGGTTAGTCGTGACGAGATCGTTTTTACCATTGTTGTTAAAATCCCCCACGCTCACAGAGGAAGGCTGTATACCTGTTGCATAATCAACCTTAGTATCAAATCCTGTGTTATCCGCATTACGCAATAATACCGAAATGGTATTACTGTCAAAATTTGCTACAGCTAAGTCGAGCTTTCCATCGTTGTTAAAATCCCCCGTGCTAATCGATTTAGGGCTTAATCCAGTTGCATAATCGATCTTAGTATCAAAACCCGTATTCGCATCATTACGCAGTAACACTGAAATAGTGTTGCTGCTTCTATTCGTTACAGCTAAATCGGTTTTGCCGTCGTTATTAAAGTCGCCCACGCAAATTGAATTAGGATTTGTACCTGTTGCATAATCAACCTTAGTATCAAATCCTGTATTGGACGTATTACGCAACAACACCGAAACTGTATTATCCGAATTATTGGCTACAACTAAATCAAGCCTCCCATCGTTGTTAAAATCTCCAGATTTAACAGATAAAGGTGTTGTACCTACTGCATAATCAATTCTAGTATCGAAGCCTGTGTTGGCGGTGTTGCGTAAGAACACAGAAACAACACTACTATTTCGGTTGTCTACGGCGAAATCGGTTTTACCATCGTTGTTAAAATCCCCCGCGCTAATGGAATAAGGCGAGTAGCCTGTTGCATAATCCACCTTAGTATCAAAGCCTGTGTTAGTTGAGTTACGCAATAACACGGAAACATTCGTATCGCCAGAATTAGCGACAGCCAAATCAAGTTTTCCATCATTATTGAAATCCCCCGTACTGATAGCAATGGGGTTATAGCCTGTCGCATAGTCAACCTTAGGATCAAATCCAGTATTAGCTGCATTGCGTAACAGCACTGAAACAGTGTTATTACTAATATCGAAATTAGTTACGGCTAAATCAGTTTTTCCATCATTATTGAAATCACCTACGCTTACAGCGGAAGGCTGACTACCCGTCGCAAAAGTAGTCTGTGCTGTAAAAGTAACGGGCGTAGTCAGTGTATTTTCACCAAAACCAACAACATCATTTTTTACCACCGCATCAGATTCAATACTTCCAACCGTCGATTCTAAAAATCAATTCG
>JAQTOT010000052.1 GCA_028713145.1 Methylococcales bacterium | reverse complement strand
TGTGCATCGAAAAGTGAGCTAAATTCAATCAGTTTCACGTCGAGATTTTCGTCTTTGAAAAAACCTTTTTTGTCCGCTAAATATAAAAATTCGTAAGTTGCCCACGTATTTAAGCCAATTCGAAGCAGCTCAGGTGGTTGTATTTCACAGCCTGTTAACGTGATTAACAAAAAAAGAGATTGAATAAATTTCGTCATCGTATTTGGTTCAAAAATTAACTGTTGAACGGGAATTCCAATTCCACCGTCGTTCCGCCATTAAGCGTTTCGTGCAAGATTACGCTACCGTTACAACTTTCTATAATGCGTTTTACGGTGGCAAGTCCTATTCCTGTTGAATCTTGATTTTCACTGACGTGTAGTCGCTCAAAAACTAAAAAAACGCGCTCACGATATTCAAGGGCAATACCAATTCCGTTGTCTTCCACAAAATAATGTACGCTATCACCTTGCATTTTACCAAAAATACGTATTTTTAAAGAGCAATCTAATCGTCGATATGCCAATGCGTTTTCAAGCAAAATATCAAAAATATCAAATAAACGCGGGCTATCAATTACCACCGCTGGCAATTCACCGCATTCAACAACTGCTTGGATTTCTTTGATTTTCTCCGCATATTTTTTCAAAACACGCGCAACAATTAACGAAACATTAACGTCTTCCACTACGCCACGCGGCTGCATGGCAGCAAGATAAAGTTGTATTCCTCGCACTAACGCACGTTGCCGTTTTGCACTTTGTTCAATGAAACGCAGCAATAAAGCAATCGTTTCATTTTTTTTAGTATCCTCGGTTAATTCATCTTCTAATCTTTGAACCAAGCTAACCATGCGACGTGTTGGCTCTTGCAAATGGTGAGCAGCGACATTGGTAAATTGCACAATATCAGCGTTATGAATCGCTAATTTTTTCTCACTACGTTTTAATTCTTGTTCTACTTCGTGATGCTCCGTGACATCCAAAATAAAGCCATCCAAAAATGCAACGCGACCATTTTCATCATACACGCCACGTCCACGCTCATGTACCCAACGAATGTTATTGCAACGTGTGACAACGCGGTATTCAAGGACATAAGCACGATTTTCATGCACCGCTTCACGCACTTGCATATCAACATTGCTCGAATCATCAGGATGAATCACGCTTTCATAAGAACGCACCGCATTATGAATAAAATCACTCGCGGGATAACCTGTTAATTCTTCAACTAAGCCGCTCATAACTAACATTGTCCAGTCTTTATCCATTGCACATCGATACGTCACACCAGGGATGTTTGTGACTAATGAGGCAAATTGATTACGACTGTTTTTTAATTCTGTTTGTCGCGCTTCAATATCATCTGCCATGCAATCAAACGCATGGGCAACTTGAGCAATTTCGTCCTTCCCTTCTATTTTATTGGCAACACGCACGCTGTGATTACGCACATATTCGTTCATGATGTTCGTAAGTGTTTTTATTCGACCTGTAATCGTGCGCCCCGTAATCATGAAAATTAGCAAGCCATTGAGCAAACTCACAAATAAAATCATTTCCAAGATATTGAGAAATAATTGGCGTGTCGGAGCCATAATTTCACTCACTGGCACCAGTTTGTAAAAACGCCAATTGATGGAATCAAATAGCCCGCCAATGACGATATATCGTTTGTTATGAAAAGTGAGATCATCGGTAAGTAATTTAGTCTCAGACGTGAGCGTTTTTTGAAATAATTCCGCCAACGCAGGTTCATTTTTAAGATTCGGTTTAAATCCTTCATTTGAACTTTCCAGTTCTTTTTGCCACGCGCCTGCTAAAACAAAATTACCTTGATTATCGATGAGAAAATTTTCAGTGTTGGAAAAGAGGTGTGCCGAATGAAACATAAATTCAAGCATACTCGTCAGTGGCATATCTTCGCCCAAACTTCCTAGCCATTCGCCATTGGCATAAAGTGGATAAATTGCGCTAACCATCCAAACTTTTGGCACTGGGTCAAATAATGGCGGTGTAAAACGAACTTCTCGCTTGGGATTTATTTGCGGCGTTGAATAAGTCACCCAAGGTGTTTGGGTGTAATCGTTATCGGCTTTTTCCTCAAAAGCAAAATTGGGCAAGTTTTTATCAAAAATAACTTCGCTGCGTTGTGGCGACAAATACCAGATATTTTCCATGCGCTTATTTGCCGCTGCGCCAAACACGTCTAGCACTTGTTTAATTCGCAAATGCCTTATTTTTTCTTTTTCGCTAGCGATAGCGTTAGGTGGTAAAAACAGTCCTGCTTCAAATTGTCCGTTAAAATTTAACTTTTGATTACGCCAAATTCCATCAGCATTACGTTCCACTAATTCCTGAAATGTTTTTAGTTCGTCTTTTTTAACAGGTTTTTCAAGTTCACGTTCCAGCAAGGTGGCTAAACTTTTCAATTTCAGTGTAGATTCTGCGAAGCGTTGCGAGGCAAACAAATTGGATTTTTCGGTGACTTTTTCCAAATTGGCAATTTCTGTTGCTAAGACTTGCTTCATTACAATTTTATAAATCAGAATGGTGCCAGTGATTGCACTGAGCAAAATACCACTCATCACAATCCACATCATTTTGTTACGAATGTTCATGTTGTCGTTATTTCAAGTGATGTTATAGGGCAATTCAAACCAAAAAGTGCAACCGAATCCTTCGCCTTCTGATTCCACACCAATCGTTCCACCGTGCTGTTCTACAATTTTTCGACACAACGCAAGCCCTACGCCTGTGCCTTCAAAGCGCGTTCGTGCGTGCAGACGTGAAAAGACTTTAAATAGTCGCTCCATTTGCGTTGACTCAATGCCAATACCAAAGTCTTGCACTTCAACGCGAAACACATTCTCACCAACAATCGCGCGAACTTGCACCAAAGGCGGCTGATTTTCCTCATGATATTTAAGTGCATTACTGATTAGGTTTTGCAGCAAGCGCGTTAATTCGTCGTGATTTGCCACTAATTCAATCCAATCGCCTGACACGTCTACTTTTCCAGCACTTTCACGCAAAACGGGTGATAAAAACGCTAAGGCTTCATCAAGGCAATCACGCGACGCAATGTGTTCATAGTTCGTGTTTTGTCGTCCAATACGCGAATACTCTAGCAACGATAAAATCATGCCATCCATGCGCTTTGCACCGTCTAAAGCGAATTGTAAAAATTGCTGTTGTTCTTCGTCTAAGCGTTTGCCCAAGGATTCTTCTAGTAGCTTTAAATAACTTGCTACCATTCGTAACGGTTGACGCATATCGTGTGATGCGGCATACGCAAATTGTTCTAAATCCGCGTTTGAGCGTTGCAATTCCAATTCGATTTGTTTGCGCTCTGATATTTGAACTTCGAGCAGTGCTAAAGTACGTTTTGTTTTATCCACATAAGACGCTAACGACACGCCTGACAAAGACAAAATAAATAAATAAAGCCAGCAATTTCGCAATTCATTTTCGACTAAATCCGTTGAGAAATAACCAATTTTCAAATAAGCACTAAGTAGAGCCACTATGGCAGTGAAAAGCATTATCAGCGTGACACCGCGCATTCCTAACCGAATTGCGGCAACCGTTACGCCGAAAAATAGGACATAACCTTTAGGCGCATCGCCTAAAACATCATGAAAGAAATCAAGAAAAATAATATGCTCAACAAAAACATAGCTGCCAACGAGAAAAATCCCTTCAAGCAATTGTTTTTTGTTAATTCCCGTGAATTTTTCTTTCCACCAAATCAAGGCAAAAGGCGTGATGAGTATGACTCCGAGCGTATCGCCCATCCACCAGCGCAAAATATCAGACAGATAATTTTCAGGCGTAACAATCCCAATCTGCAGCAATGTAGACACGCCAAGAACACTGCCGACAACGCTTGCAACGCCACCACCTAATAAAATTAACTTTAAATAATTGGGCAAAATGTTGGGAGATTCGACGATTTTCTCTGACAGCAACCAAAAAGCTAAGGCAACCTCAATAATGCTTGCTAGCGAAACGCCTATCGAACCAAGATGAGAATCGATGGTAAAAAAGTTAAAAACAAATGTTCCTATCGCAACGCCCCATAAATATCGCCATCCACCCAGTAGCAATGCCGCAAGAGCTAAACCACTACCTAGCCAGACGATACAAACAATGTTTTTACTAAACAGATATTCGTAAGTAAAAGCACCTGACAATACATACAGTGCAGCGATTAAAAATTGAAATAGCCAGTGTTTTGATGAACACGAGTGTTTGAATTGAGTAAGCATTTAGGAAATGTAAAGAGCTAAAATTTCAAAATCGTTCGCAAAATCACATAATCCCCTGCGATGTGGTTATTCACACCGTATTCGTGCAACCATTTTGCTGAAAAACTGACATCTTTTTCGCCCATTTTGAGCGTGTATGTTGCAACAGGGCCAATGCTGCTGTATTCGCCTGCAATGGCATCAATAGGAACTCCTGTCCCCGTGTCATTTTTGACTTGTCGATAATAGGAACCCGTAACGCCTAAACCAAATTCGGGCGTTAAATAATAGCCTGCTGAATAATCGACATGAACTTCATCACCTGTCTTGTAATGTGTTGCGGTATTTTCGGTATTTACCATGTAACCAAACGTCATTGATAAATCGAATTTATCGTGCGTCCATGTTGCCGAGAAATTGTTGTCAAATGTCCACGCATTACGTCCTGCGTTTAAATATCGGTCTTTATCGTATGCCCCTGTGGGGACAACAATGCCTTCAAATGCTAAAAATGACAGTTCTTTCCATTGCCATGACAATAAAATCGGCACAGCGTACATATCGCCTGCCCCGCCGCGTGCATAGTCTTTCTTTACTCCATCCGTTGTCGTGGTAGCGGTCGTATGCAACGCATAAGGAAAAAAACCAAACCAATAAGTGCCGTTTAAAATTTTTTGCTCACTAACGTGCATCACACCAGGTAATTCAAACGCTAAAGAACTGCCATTATCAGAACTTCCTGCCCAGTTATAACCTGCAAAATTACTTAAATACGTTCCCGATTCGGGGGTCATTCCCATCCCAAAATCGCCGTAAAAACCTGGTAAATACTGACTCCCACCATTTTCAGCGGCGTTTGCCGTGACGCTACAAATTAGTGCGAGAAAAGCTAAATTTTTAATCATTCTTTTCATTAAACAGTCCCTTTTTTATTATTTTTATGATGTTCTTTACGAAACATTCGTGAGCGGCATTTTCAATTTCAACCGAATAAAAACGCGGCTACCACGTCCTAATTCGCTCTCAATACGAATTTCACCATCGAATAATGTGATAATTTCTTTCGCAAGCGACAAACCCAATCCGACACCTGGTACATTGCCACTTTTATCGACACGGAAGAAACGGTCAAAAACGTGAGAAACATCCTCTTCACTCAGTCCTAAACCGCAATCCGCAACTTCTATTTCAACAAATTGTTGCTCAACGTTTTGATGAACGTTCAACGAAACAGCTCCGCCATTTGGCGAATAGGTATACGCATTATTGACGATATTTAAGAGTGCTTTTTTAAATTTCTCTTTATCTAAATTCAGCACTATCGCTGATGAAATAGGCGTATAAACAATTGGCTCGCGTCCTTGCGGCACATTAAATTCAGCCATTGCATCAGAAAGTACATGACCTAATTCGCACTGTTCAATCACAAAATCCGAGCCTGCACGTTCCTCAATTCGACTTAAATCCAGTAATTCGTTAATCATCGTTACTAGCCAAGTGGTTTGCTGGTAAATCGTTGCTATCAATTCAGGCTGCATTTCAGCTGGAATCATTCCGCCGTTCAGTAACTCGGCGTAACCGTGAATCGTGGACAGCGGCGTGCGTAATTCGTGTGTTGCACTCATTAAAAATTCCGCTTTAATGCGATTTGCTTCTTCCTCTTTGGTAATGTCGTGCAAAAAATAGAGTTTGCCAAGCAAATCACCATTTTGCAGATAAATTTTTCGTACACAGCAAAGCAAACTCATCAAACGCGGTTTGACTAAATCAACGCGATACAACTCGTTTTGATTTTCAAATGGTGTGAGCGGCTCACTGGCTTGATTTTGAAGGTGCGCCCACAATGTTTGCTCATTTAAAGCGAGTAATTGGGGCATCGAAAGCCCTGTAATGAGACTAACCGCTTTATTAACAAGCAAAATTTCTTGTTGTGAATTGACTAAAACGTAACCGCTCGGACTTACATCAAAAACCATTTGCAATTGTTCCGTGCGTTTATTGAGTTCAGCGGCGGCGATTTCACGCGCTTGTTTTGCCGATTCAAGCTGATTGCCCATCTCTAAAATGCCTGTTGCCGTCGAATCTAATTCTTTAACAAAAAACTCGTGCTGCGAAGAAATGACACGTCCAGCGGCAATTTCTGAAACCATTTCATCCATGTTATGAAGTGGTTTTGAAAGCGATAAACTCATTTTGCGCGATTGGCGATATAGCATCGTAAAAAAGATGCTATAAAACACGAGCATTCCGCCAATCATCAGCCATGCAATAGTATTAAAACGCGCTGAAAGAGAATTACTTGGTTCAAAAATCGTATCTGTCGGCACCACAACGAGTAATTTCCACCCCGTTGATGGCACCGTTGCCCACGCTAAAATCGATTTTTTTTGCAACGTTGTATATTCCACACCGTTTTGTGCATTTTTTAGCGTTGTGGCAATCTCAGGTTTTTTCAAATACAAGTTGTAATCATCCGTGCGAAATGTGTCTTTTTTAATTGCTTCTGAATAATCAGAAGCGGTCATATTTTTAATGCCCCAATCGTTTTCACCCACGGAAGGCAATGCCAAAATTGTCCCGTTTTTATCAATTAAAATGCCGTAGCCTTTCCACGGAATTTCAAGAGCTTTAACTTCAGAAACAATAGTTTCAATCGTAATATCCACGCCGACTACGCCTTCTAAAAAATCCCCGTTATAAACAGGTGCGCTGCATGTCGTCATCCAGCCTTGCCCAGCGGGGTCAATGTACGCATCTGTCCAAACGGTGCCGCGTGATGGATTGTGTTTTGCATCGGCTTCGTAATAAAAGTTATAAGAAGGAATATCCATTTTCGCAGGATATTGCGAAATCACATCAAAATACGGATAAATACGATTTAAAGAATCAAACGAATTGAAATAAGTTTGCGCGATAAGAGGAAATGTTTGTTTAACGGATTTTAAAGCGGGATCTAATGCAGCGGTTCGCAGGGCTTTTTCTTTTTCTTTTTCGCCAATTTTGACAAAACCGCTGTAAAAAACTGCGCTACCATCAATGTCACCAAGCGCATTGCGTGTTGTGTAATAAGCTCCATCGGGGCTGAAAGCAAACCGTTTGGGATCATCACGTTTTAATAAATTTTTTCCCGACATCACAACCGTTGAGTATTTTTGTAAATACGCGGTTGCATTCACAATGGAATTCAGTTGGTGGTTAATACCTACTGATTCGCGCATTGCCAAATGCGCTAATTGGTCTTTCGCGACTTGCACGATGGTTTTGATATTTTCTTTATTGGCAAACTGATTACTTAAAAAATACGTCGTAATTAAGGCAATTTCCACAACCAACAAAGGAACCAAAGAGGTTTTAAAATATGAACGCCAAATCCATTGAAAAAGCGTTATTTTTGAACTGTCAGAATGTCTTTTCATAATCGTGACGAATTTTTAGATGAGAAGTCCTTTCTGTTAAAATATAAGCGATTATCAAATAAACCCAAAACTTTTGAGTTAAAAATGACTGACTCTACTATGGCATCTGAGATTGAATTCTTATCGCGTGAAAACGCGCAATTGCGTGAAGAATTACAAAAAGCCAACGCCCACTTTACAAACATCACTGAACAATTAAACGATGGCATTTGGGATTGGGATTTGTCTGACAACAGTGTTTATTTGTCGCCACGCTGGAAAGAAATGCTCGGTTACGATAATGCCGAATTACCCAATGCGTTTGCCACATGGACAAGTTTGATACATCCCGATGATTTTGCTTATGCCATTAAATCATTAGAAGATTTTTTAAAAAGTGACCACACCTTCTTTGAAAATATTCATCGTTTAAAACATAAAAATGGGCGATGGGTGTGGATTTTAGACCGAGGTGTTGCGATACGAAATGCGGACAATAAGCCTGTGCGTGTTTTTGGCGCACATACTGATATTACAAAATTACGCACCGTTGAAGAAACCTTGATGCAACGTGAACGTGAATTCAATACTATCGTTTCCTTTAGTCCAGATGGGATTGTGACGTTTAATCAAGAAAACGTTGTCAGTTCGGTAAATCCTGCTTTTTTGAAAATGACAGGCTTTACCAGCGAGGAATTATTAAAGCTCGATAAAACACAATTTGACCAAAAAATGCGCGATATTAGCGAGCCAACACATCCATATCAAAGCCATTTGACGCATGATAATTCACAGTTAATTTGGATTTCAAAAAAAGACCTTTCCACTGAATTAGCCCCGCCACATAAAGATTCTTTGAAGTTTAACTTTAAACTTCGTCATTCAAATTATCGCGTACTTAAAATGACCGCATATTTGTCAAAAGATGCCAGCTTGCCTGTGATTATTTATTTTCGAGATGTCACGCTCGAAGTCGAAATGGATCAAATGAAAAATGAATTTTTATCTGTTGCCGCGCATGAATTACGAATGCCCATTTCAAGTATTTACGGTTATAGCGAATTGTTACTCATGCGTGATTTTGATGAGGTAACGCGACGGGATATTTTGCAAGCGGTTCACGGGCTTTGTAATAACGTTGTGGAGCTTATCAATCAACTGCTTGATTTAGCTCGAATTGAAGCCCAATGCTCGAATGTATTTGAATTTGAAAATCAACCGATTACAAAATTGATTAAAGAAACCCTTGATAATTTCAAAATTTACGGGGATTTTCGCAAAATCGAAGTCCATTATTTCGTTGATGAATTTGCTCAAATTTACGTTGATAGCGATCAACTTAAACGGGCATTGATTAACATTTTAAGTAATGCAATTAAGTATTCGCCAAATGGTCAAAATGTCGAACTGGAAATTCGAATGCGGACTAATTCAAACGATTGCGAACAAATTGGCATTATTGTCAAAGACAAAGGCATTGGCATTGCAAAGGAGAATCTCGAGCATATTTTTGACAAATTTTGGCGTGCTGATAACGTGAGCGACATTATCGGCTCTGGGCTTGGCATGGCGTTAGTTAAAGAAATCGTCGATTTACACCACGGAGAAATTGACGTACAAAGCACGCTTGGAAAAGGCACAACCGTTGCGTTGTGGTTTCCTGTTTCTCACCATTTAGAAGAACAAAACGATGACAAAAATTAAAATTCTTGTAGTAGACGATAATGCACAAATGCGAAATTTATTACGTCTTACCTTTAGTGCCTATCCGCAATACATCTTTTTGCAAGCACAAAGTGGTCAAGAAGCCATTGATATTATTAAAGCTGAACATCCCACCATTATCTTTTTGGATATTATGATGCCTGGTGATATTGATGGTTTAGATGTGTGTGCATTTGTAAAATCCGCTGAAGAATTTAAATCAAGTGTTGTTGTATTGCTCTCTGCAAAAGGACAAAAACAAGATATTGCAGCAGGTATGCAAGCGGGTGCAGATAAATACATCTCAAAGCCTTTTAGTCCAATTGCATTACTTGATGTGGTGACTGAAATTTGCGCGATGCAAACTCAATGAGAGAGGCATCTTTTTCAACGTTGCCGATGATTGCCAAGTTACGCCGTCTGCAAATGCTTTCGGTGGGGATTGCCTTATCCGTCACGTTATTGTTTTCAGGTGTGAGCCAGTTCATTATTGAACGCGAGCAGCTAGTTCAAGAAAGTTATTCGCTTGCTGAGATGCTTGGATTTAATGCTTCGGTTACCTTATCGTTTCAGGATAAAAAAATCGCGCAAGATATTTTAAATGCGTTGCGTGGTAGAGATGATGTGCTAGCCGCACAATTATTCACAAATACAGGCAATTTATTTGCTCAATATGCCAAGCAACCGCAAACACCCGACACGCCACCATTGACGTTACAAAATCCAACACATCATTTGGATTTGCACCAATTAACTCTCACTCACCCCATAAAAGTAGGAAATGAAACGATTGCAACGTTGCTTTTAGTTATTGATTTGCATCCACTTTGGACGCATTTACTTTGGCAACTCTTTGGCATTTCGCTGGTTGCATTCGTCGCGTATTGTATTTCGTTCATTTATGGACGACGTTTAGCCGCGCAAATTGTCGCGCCATTGCAGAATTTGTCAGATGTTGTCACGTCGGTGTCTTGCGAGAAAAATTACCATTTGCGGGCAAATGGTGAAAATGACACCGAAATTGGCAAGTTGGTTCACAGTTTTAATTGCATGATTGAGCAAATTCAACAGCATGAAGAGGAATTGCAAAAACAAAATGATTTGCTTGAAACCGAAGTAGAACGTCGCACAACGCAGTTACGCATTGCAATGGAAGAAGCGCAAGCCGCAAACAAAGCAAAATCACAATTTTTAGCCACGATGAGCCATGAAATTCGCACGCCAATGAATGGCATTATTGGCATGTCAGACTTGCTCTGTAACACACCGCTCAATCAAGAACAAAAAGAATTTTCCGCTATTATCTCAACCTCTGCTCAAGCCTTACTTGCCATCATTAACGACATTTTAGATTTTTCCAAAATTGAAGCAGGACAGCTTGAACTTGAACATACCGATTTTTCACTGCCGACGCTTTTAGAAAATTGTGCAGATGTTGTTGCCAATAAAGCGTATGAAAAATCGCTTTCGCTTATGACCTACATTGATCCGCTCATTCCGACCAAATTATCAGGCGATCAAGTACGGCTGCGTCAAATTTTGCTGAATTTTTTAAGCAATGCCGTGAAATTCACCGCAAACGGTTCCATTATCGCAAGAGCGACGTTAATCAATAAAAATGCCGATAGAGTGCGGGTACGAATAGAAGTGAGCGACAGCGGCATTGGTATTTCGCCTGCAACGCAACAAAAATTATTTCAACCCTTTTCGCAAGCAGACAGTTCGACAACCCGAAAATATGGTGGCACAGGTTTAGGGCTTTCGATTGCTAAAAAACTCACAGAATTGATGAACGGTAAAATTGGCGTTCAGAGTCAGGAAGGTCAAGGTTCAACATTTTGGATTGAAATTCCCCTCAAAATTATCACGCAACAACATGTTTTTCCCATTGAAGAATCACAAGGCAAACGTATTTTTGTATTCGGGAAAGATGACGGAAATCATGACATTTATTTAGCGTATTTAAGTTCATGGGGCGTATTGATTAACACCTCGAATAATATCTATGAAATGCTGTTTTTGCTTCGTGAAGCCCGCTCGTTAGAACAGCAATACGACGGCGTTTTGATTACCGAATTAGAACCAAAAGAATTAGTAGAAGCGGTGAATGCGGTTCGAAATGACTTTACTTGCGAGCAACTGCCCATTATCACTTGCCAAGACGTAATTGATAGCGCGTTAAAGCAAAAATTATTTGCGAGCGGCGTATCGAGCGTTTTAACAAAACCCGTGAAACAATCGAGCTTATTTAATGCAATGATTGCCATTTTTCATACCCACTCACCTGTAATACCGACTGAAAAAAATCCTGCTAATGAAGCAAGCGTTGAAAATAATGAAACGTTCCAGCCACTGATTTTACTCGTTGAAGATAATGTGATTAACCAGCTCGTTGCAAAGACAATTCTCATAAAATTAGGTTATCAAGTTCACGTTGCTCATGATGGCAAAGAAGCCGTTGATGTTTTAGAACAGCAAGAATTTGCGGCGGTGTTGATGGATTATCAAATGCCTGTGATGGATGGATTAGAAGCAACTCGCGCTATTCGTTTAAGAGAACAAGAAAGGGGCAGAAAAAAAGCCGTGATTATTGCAATGACAGCTAATGCGATGAAAGGTGATAAAGAAGATTGCCTTGAGGCGGGAATGGACGATTACATTGCAAAACCCATCGATGCAGAATCGCTTGCTGCAACGTTAAAAAAATGGCTCTAATTTCACCGACACCAAATTTATGCAATCACTACCTTTAAAATTAAAACGCTTTTCGCAGTGGTTTTCACTTGTTGTAACACTGGCACTAGGAGCAAATGCCGTTTTTTTATTCATGGTACAGCGAGCGTACAACGATGTGGGTAGCGCACAAGAGCATCGTCAACAAGCGATGGCGTTAGCTTACGATTTGCGGCAAGAAACTGAGCAATTAACGCTTTTAGTTCGTGCTTATACCAAAACTGCACAAACCCGTTTTTTAACGTATTACTACGATATTTTAGCGATTCGATTAGGTGAAAAACCACAACCTGACAATTACACGTCAGCAGATTATTGGGATCAAGTTATTGCAGGTGAGATTGAACATAAATTTTCCACAGGTAAAAAACAAGCTCTTGCTGAACGCATGAAATTATTGGTTTTTAGCGAAGATGAATTTGCTGCACTTGACCGTGTAACGAAAGCAACAGAGGAAATGAAAAAAATTGAAATGATTGCGTTTGCAGCCACACAAGGGCTTTACGACACAAAACAAGAAGATTTTGTCTCTGACGGAAAACCCGATTTAGTGTTTGCCAGCCAATTAGTTCACAGCGACAAATATAATCAACTCAAAGCACAATTAGCCCGCGCTGTGACACAGTTTGTCTCAACGATTGATAATAACACCAAAGCCACCATTACGCAGGCTTCAAATACATTAGAACGCTGGATTTTATTAAGTTTAGCCAATGTTGCATTTGGTTTTGCAATGATTGTGATTGCCGCACAAGTGATGCGTCGGCGCGTGTTAAAACCCATTGAATTACTTTCTCAAGCCGCAGCGAAATTGGCAAAGGGGGATTACTCAACCCGTGCAGGCATTGGCGTTTCGGATAAATCAAAATATCGCGGCAGCGTAGAAGAATTACTTGAATTAGGTCGCGTTTTTAACAGCATGGCAAAAGCCATTGAAGAAGATATTGCGTTGCGTGATCAAAGTCGCCACGAATTAGAACTGGCGAATAAACAAGTTGAAGAAGCCACTCGCGCAAAATCGATTTTTCTTGCCAATATGAGTCATGAAATTCGTACGCCGATGAATGCCATTATTGGCATGTCACATTTAGCTCTTAAAACCGATTTAAACCATCGGCAACGCGACTACATCAATCAAGTACATAGCGCAGCAAAAGCCTTGCTTGGCATCATCAACGACATTTTAGATTTCTCGAAAGTGGAAGCAGGCAAAATGCAACTGGATAACACGCCATTTGTGCTTGAAGAAGTGGCGAGCAATACACTTTCATTATTGCGTCAACCCGCTTCTGAAAAAGAAATTGAGTTACTGTTTCACATTTCAGACCCGCTTTTACTGGGTAAAAACGGGACATTTCTTGGCGATCCGCTGCGACTTGGGCAAATTTTAACCAACTTACTTTCTAACTCGGTCAAATTTACCCATCAAGGGTTTGTTAAATTAACTATTAGTTGCCAAGAACGCACTGAAGATGAAGTTCTTTTATTATTTCGTGTTTGCGACACAGGTATTGGAATGTCGCTTGAACAGGTAAAACATTTATTTCAAGAATTCACGCAAGCGGATGGCTCAACGACACGCCGATATGGTGGCACAGGTTTAGGACTGACCATTGTTAAAAAATTTGTTGAACTCATGAAGGGGGAGATTTGGGTTGAAAGTCGCGAAGGTAAAGGTTCCAGTTTCTTTTTTACGGCAAAATTTCCGTTGGCAAAATTTACTCCAAATCAATCATCGATACTTCCTGATGTGGAAAATTTGCGTGTTTTAGTCATCGACGATCAATTAGAAGCACGTTTAGTGCTTTCAGATTTACTCACCAGTTTAGGCGTTAGCGCAAATGTAGCGGATGGTGTTATTAGCTTGTCTAGTGGAGAAGCGGCGATTGAAACACTCAAAAAAGCGGATTTGCAAAATGCGCCCTTCGATTTAGTGTTTTTGGATTGGATAATGCCCAACATGGATGGCAGCCAATTTTTGAATGTACTCAAACAAATCGCCTTATCACGTCTGCCTGAAATTGTGATTGTTTCGGCTCACGATGTAGATTTTCTCTCCGATACCGCACGCGAATTGGGCATTTCGCATTTCTTATCAAAACCTGTTTTACCGCACGCGCTCCGCAAATTACTCTGTAAATTAACAGGACATGAAATTGAAGAAAAATGGCATGAAAATACCGTTAATGTACATGCAAATTTAGATGGAATGCGGGTTTTATTGGTAGAAGATAATTTAATCAATCAACAGTTAGCCGTTGAATTGATGAAAAAAAGAGGTGTTATCGTCACCATCAGTAATAATGGCAAAGAAGCCTTAGAGCAATTAGAAAATAATGTGCCGAATTTTTATCATGTTGTGTTAATGGATTTGCAAATGCCTGTGATGGATGGTTATGAAGCCACGCGCCGTATTCGTTCGGATTCACGTTATTTGGATTTACCTATTGTGGCGATGACCGCGCATGCGTTTGTTGAGGAACGTGAACGTTGTCGCCTTATCGGTATGAATGGGCATATTAGCAAACCGATTGACCCCGATGATTTTTACAGCGTATTAGCGCGTTGTTACACCAATCCCATTGTGGAGTTAATTCCGCCGAATTCAGAACCCCAAACACTACCTGCTTCGGAATCAAAACTTTTAGAAATTAAAGGATTAGATGCGCTCAAAGCCATAAAACGTGTTGGGAATGACTGGGAGTTATACGAACAGATGTTGTCGATGTTTGTGCAAGATTTTGCCAATTATGACGACGTTTTCATGGAATATATTGAGAAAGGAGAATGGGACGAGGCTCATCGCTACGCGCATACCCTTAAAGGACTTACCG
>JAQTOT010000051.1 GCA_028713145.1 Methylococcales bacterium | reverse complement strand
GAGTGGGTCAATCGCAGGATAAATACCTAATTCAGCAATTTGACGAGACAATACCACTGTTGCGTCTAAATGCGCGAAAGTCGTTGCTGGCGAAGGATCAGTTAAATCGTCCGCTGGAACATAAACCGCTTGAATCGAGGTAATCGACCCTGTTTTGGTTGAGGTAATACGTTCTTGCAACACGCCCATTTCTTCAGCAAGCGTTGGTTGATAACCTACCGCAGAAGGCATACGACCTAATAACGCTGATACTTCAGTACCCGCTAAGGTGTAACGGTAAATGTTGTCAACGAAGAACAAAACGTCACGACCTTCGTCACGGAAATACTCCGCCATCGTCAAACCAGTCAACGCAACGCGCAAACGGTTTCCTGGTGGCTCGTTCATTTGTCCGTAAACTAACGATACTTTGTCGATAACGTTTGAATCAGTCATTTCGTGATAGAAATCGTTACCTTCACGAGTACGTTCACCAACACCTGCGAATACAGAATAACCACTGTGTTCGATAGCGATGTTACGAATCAACTCCATCATGTTAACAGTTTTGCCTACACCCGCACCGCCGAATAAACCGACTTTACCGCCTTTGGTGAATGGACAAACTAAATCGATAACTTTAATACCCGTTTCTAACAATTCGGTTGCTGCCGCTTGATCTGCGTAGCTTGGTGCTTCACGGTGAATTGCCCATTTGACTTTTTCGCCGATTGGACCTTTTTCGTCGATTGGATCACCGAGAACGTTCATAATACGTCCTAACGTTTCTTGACCAACAGGTACAGAAATCGGTGCTTTTGTATTCGTTACGTCTAAACCACGGCTTAAACCGTCAGTTGTACCCATGGCAATTGCACGCGCAACACCGTCGCCCAACTGTTGTTGTACTTCTAAAATTAAACCTTTACCTTCAACAACCAAGGCATCATAAACTTTCGGCAGTTCGTCGCGTGGAAATTCCACGTCCACGACCGCACCAATAATTTGAACAATTTTACCGCTCATAAAAATTCGTCCTCGAAACAACCCAACGCTATAAATGGCTAAAGCGTTGGATAAATTAGTTTTGTAAAAATCTCAACGTCACTCAAAAAATTTCAAGTGCATCGCGCTATTTTCTCACGCTTAAACAGCAGCTGCCCCAGCGACAATTTCTGAAATTTCTTGAGTAATAGCGGCTTGTCGTGCTTTGTTGTAAATCAACTGCAATTCTTTAATCAAGTTACCCGCATTATCGGACGCGCTTTTCATTGCGACCATTCGAGCTGCTTGTTCACAAGCATTGTTTTCAACTAAGCCTTGGAAAACAATCGATTCAACGTAACGCACTAGCAAATGATCAAGCACTTCTTTTGCATCAGGTTCGTAAATGTAATCCCAATGACGGTTGCTTAATTGTTCATCAAGCTCATTTGCCACGATTGGCAATAATTGTTCAATCGTTGGACGTTGTGTCATGGTATTCACAAACTCGTTGCTAACAACATGCAACTCATCAATCTGCCCCGCGTGATACGCATCCAGCATGATTTTGATAATACCGATAATGTCTTGCAAATGCGGTGTATCACCGATTTTTGAAACATGACCAATAACGTTTGCTTTCAAATTGTTAAACAAGCCGTAGGCTTTTGTACCAACTGTACAAACGTCAATCTCAATACCTGCTTGATCCCATTGATGCAATTGCAACAACATTTTTCGGAATAAGTTAGAGTTCAAGCCGCCGCATAAACCACGATCCGAGCTGATTACAATGATACCGACACGTTTGACTTCGCGTTTAACCAAAAAAGAATGCTTGTATTCAGGATTTGCATGAGCAAGATGTTTGATAATCTTACCGATTTTGTCCGAATACGGGCGTGTAGCGAGCATTCTTTCTTTTGTTTTACGCATCTTACTTGCCGCGACCATTTCCATAGCGCGAGTGATCTTTTGAGTATTCTTAATACTGCCGATCTTTGTGCGTATTTCTTTACCAACAGCCATAAGAAAACCTTTTTACCAACTGTGAGTTTTAACAAACGTTTCAATAGCTGAACGAATGCCCGCACTAATTTCGTTACTGAAATCACCTGTTGCGTTGATGTTATCCATCAATGCCGCGTGTTCTGATTTCAAATAGCTTTGCAAAGCAGCTTCAAAATCTAAAACTTTGTTGACTTCAACGTTATCCAAGAAACCTTCGTTTGCTGCGAATAATGAGACACCCATTTGCGCCACAGACATCGGCGAATACTGGTTTTGTTTCATTAACTCAGTAACACGTTGACCGCGTTCGATTTGTTTGCGTGTACTTTCGTCCAAGTCTGACGCGAACTGAGCAAATGCCGCTAATTCACGATATTGCGCCAAATCTAAACGTGTACCACCGCCCAACTTTTTGATGATTTTCGTTTGCGCCGCGCCGCCTACCCGTGAAACAGATAAACCAGCATTCACAGCAGGACGAATACCTGAGTTGAACAAATTACTTTCTAAGAAGATTTGTCCGTCAGTAATCGAAATTACGTTTGTTGGTACGAAAGCCGAAACGTCGCCGCCTTGGGTTTCAATAATTGGTAACGCAGTTAAAGAACCTGTTTGACCTTTTACTTTACCGCCAGTGAGTTTTTCAACTTCTTCTGGGTTGATACGCGCCGCACGTTCCAATAAACGAGAGTGCAAATAGAAAACGTCGCCAGGATACGCTTCACGACCTGGTGGACGACGTAACAATAATGAAACTTGACGATATGCCCATGCTTGTTTTGTTAAGTCATCATAAATGATTAACGCATCTTCGCCTTTATCGCGGAAGTATTCACCCATTGAACAGCCCGTATAAGGAGCAATGAATTGTAACGCCGCTGATTCAGAAGCTGATGCAACAACGATAATGGTGTGTGCTAAAGCGTCATGTTCTTCTAATTTACGAACCACGTTTGCAATCGATGAACGTTTTTGACCAATCGCCACATAGATACATTTAATACCTGTGCCTTTTTGGTTAATAATCGCGTCAATCGCAATCGCTGTTTTACCTGTTTGACGATCGCCAATAATCAACTCACGTTGACCGCGACCGACTGGAATCATCGCGTCGATAGATTTCAAACCTAATTGAACAGGTTGATCTACTGATTGACGAGCAATAACGCCTGGAGCGATTTTTTCAATTGGCGAAAATTCGGTTGCATCGATTACGCCTTTGCCGTCGATTGGATTACCCAATGCGTCAACAACGCGACCTAATAATGCTTCACCAACTGGAACTTCTAAAATTTTACCCGTGCATTTGACGGTGTCGCCTTCAGAAATATGTTGATAAGAACCTAAAACAACCGCACCGACTGAATCTCTTTCTAAATTCAGAGCCATGCCGAATGTGCCGCCCGTAAACTCGAGCATTTCACCTTGCATTGCTTGCGAAAGACCGTGAATTCTCACAATCCCGTCGGTTACACTGACGACAGTTCCTTCAGTGTGTACTTGTGTACTTAAATCGAAGTTTTCGATCTTCTTTTTAATCAGATCACTGATTTCAGATGGATTTAATTGCATATCTTTCTCGCTCTAAATTTAGAGTCTTTGTGCTAATTGTTGAAGTTGACCTCTAACCGAAGCGTCAATCACCTGATCACCTGCGCGAACTAAAACGCCGCCGATGAGAGCCGAATCAACCGCTACTTTCATGCTAACTTTTTTACCAAAAACTTTTTCCAGCGTCGCGTTAAAACCTTGCTTAGATTCTTTGGTGAAAGCAAAAGCAGTGGTCACATCAATCTCAATTGAACCTTCGTCTTCAGCTTTATAGGTTTCAAATAATTCCGTAATAGCTGGAACTAAAGACAATCTATTATTTTCAATCAGTAGCTTTAGAAAATTCTGACCTTCTTGATTAAGCTGACCTTCGCTAATATCAAGCAACAGTGTTTGCAATCTCGATTTGCCTACTTTCGGATCATCTACGATATGAGAAATAGATTTATCGTCTAACACTGCTGTTAAAAAAGCTAAATTTTTTGACCAGTCCTTAGAAGCATTCGTTTCTTTCGCACGCTTAAAAACTGCTGCAGCGTAAGGTCTTGCCAATGTTGCTAGTTCGCTCATGACGATTAACCTAATTGATTAGAAACTTTATTGAGAATGTCTTGATGTTTGGCTTTATCGATTTCTGCGCCCAAAATTTGTTGCGCCGCAGCAATTGCAAGCGTTGAAATTTCTTTACGCAAGCCTTCTTTAGCTTGTTGAATTTCTTGTTCAACTTGTGCTTTTGCAGAAATAATCAATCGTTCACCTTCTTGTTTGGCGGTGTGTTTTGATTCTTCGACAATTTCGTTAGCACGTTTTTGAGCAAGACTTACAATTTCAGAAGACTGTTCTTTGGCTTCTTTGAGAACTTGTTTCGCTTTTTTCTCAGCTAAAACAATCGATTCCTGACCTTTTTCAGCCGCTGCCAAACCGTCAGCAATCTTCTTTTTACGTTCTTCTAAAGAGTCAAATAACGGTGGCCAAATGTACTTCATGGTGAACCACACCAGAAGTGCAAAGGTAATCATTTGCCCGATCAGAGTAGCATTGATACTCACGATGCGTTCCTCTTGTTGCGATTAAAATGAAACAGCGTATTAACCAGCTGCCTGTTGTACTGCTGATAAGAATGGGTTTGCGAAGGTGAAGAATAAAGCCAAACCAACGCCAATCATTGTTACCGCGTCCAAAAGACCTGCAACGACGAACATTTTAACTTGTAACATCGGAACCATTTCAGGTTGACGCGCCGCGCCTTCCAAGAATTTACCGCCCAACAAACCGAAACCGATAGCAGTTCCTAACGCACCTAAACCTAAAATTAAACCTACTGCAATAGCAGTTAAACCCTGCACGTCAGCAACTAATTTTGCGAGTTCCATAATACCTCCAACGTATTGTTAAATAGAAAAGTGAAAAATCTTAGTGATCTTCATGCGCCATGCTCAAGTACACAATTGTGAGTACCATGAAAATAAACGCTTGAAGGGTAATAATTAAAATGTGGAACACTGCCCAAGGAAAACTCAACAACGGTTGAACGTACCAAGGCAACAAAGCAATCAAAATGAAAATCAACTCACCTGCATACAAGTTACCAAATAACCGCAATGCCAATGAAATGGGTTTTGCGATTTCTTCAACCACTTTTAAAAGTAAGTTAAAAGGTGTCAACCAAGGACCGAAAGGTTGGAACATCAATTCTTTTGCAAAACCGATTGGACCTTTAATTTTGATGCTGTAAAAAATAATTAAGCAGAAAACTGAAATTGACATCGCAAAAGTTGCGTTCAAATCGGTACTTGGCACTACGCGCAAATACTCGATGCCCATTAAACCTGCAATGCCTGGCAAAATATCAACTGGGAACATATCCATGAAGTTCCACAAAAATACCCAGCAAAAAATTGTCAATGCAAGCGGCGCAATCAATTTGCTGTGACCATGAAAACTGTCTTTAACTTGTTGATCGACAAATTCAATAATCATTTCAGCGAAATTTTGCATCAATCCTGGCACACCAGCAGTTGCTTTTTCAGCGGCATTTTTGAAAAACCAAATGAACAAACCACCTAGCAACGCTGAGAAAAACAAAGTGTCAAGATGCAAACTCCAAAAACCCTCACCAACACGCAGTGATGTTAAATGGTGGATAATATAACCAGTTGCGCCTTCGGCAGCGTGAGCTTCAGTAGCCATTGTTCCTCTCTTTGACTTCTTAAATTTGAAATTTAACGCATCAATAATGCGAACCAAAAAACCGATAACGTTGAAATGTAACACGTCAACAGCGGTAATAATTTTATATCTGGAATTCTAAAAACCAACACGAAAAATAATGCTGTTAAAAGCAACTTCGTTGTTTCGTTACGATAAAAAGAATTTATGAATTTTTTTGTTTCTAATTGGCTAATTTTTCTCAGTCGCCAGCCGAAATAAAGATTCGGTAAAAAAGCAATCAAGCCACCTAAAAATGAAAAAAAACCTGAGTTCAAATCTACTGTCAGCACAAAAATGATGCTAACAAAAAAAATAACTAAAACTTGATATTTCAAAATTTTAGTTACTATCGACGCAAAAGCGTTTGAACTAGTGTTAAACATAGGCGCGGATTATAAATGCGTGACTAAGTTTAATCAAGGTAGATTTGAGATTCATTTTCATTAAGCACAACATTTTTAGCTTCTAGCATAGTATTCACAAAGTAATCAGCATTCAAATCTGCCATTGAATGTTGCCCTGCGTAACCGTAAGAAACGGCAATTGTTTTAAAACCTGCGCGTTTTCCTGCTGAAATATCGTTAATTGAATCGCCTATCATCCACGCATTTTCAGGCTCGACATTTAATAACTTTGCAGTTTCTGAAAGTGGTAATGGATGAGGTTTCATTTCGGCAAATGTGTCGCCAGAGGCAATAAAATCAAAATACGGCGCAAGCCCTGCTGTTTCCATTAACGGATTTGTGAATCTTGCAGTTTTATTGGTGATACATGCTAATTTGAAACCATTATTTTTCAATGTCTGTAACGTTTCCAAAACACCATCATACAACTGACTATGCTCCCAATCATGCTGCGCGTAATACGTTTTAAATAATTCAAATGCAATTTCAAAACCTTCTGGAATTTCACCAACATGCCAATTATTAAGTAATGCACGTTTCACCAACACATCCGCGCCATTACCAATCCATTGTTGAATTGTGGCTTGCGAGTGCGTTGGTTTACCGAGTTTTCTCAGTGCAAAATTGACTGCTTCCACCAAATCGGGCGCAGAATCAATCAGCGTTCCATCTAAATCAAAAGCAATCAATTTCACAGTCATAATTACGCCGCTTTTGCGAGTTCAACACGCATTTCGTCGATAACTTTTTTATAATCAGGCTGGTTGAAAATCGCGCTACCTGCAACAAATGTGTCAGCACCTGCTGCTTTGATTTCACGGATGTTATCGGTTTTTACACCTCCGTCGATTTCTAAACGAATGTTACGACCGCTTTCGTCAATACGTTTTCTCACTTCACGCAATTTGCCTAACGCAGATGGAATGAACGATTGACCACCAAAACCTGGATTCACTGACATGAGCAAAATAATGTCAATTTTATCCATGACATAATCTAAATAATGTAATGGAGTGCCTGGATTGAAAACTAAACCTGCTTGGCAACCCTGATCTTTAATCAATTGCAACGTGCGGTCAATGTGCGTCGATGCTTCTGGATGAAACGTAATAATGCTCGCACCTGCTTTAGCAAAATCTGGAATAATTCTGTCCACTGGTTCAATCATTAAATGCACGTCGATGGGTGCAGTTACCCC
Source organism: Methylococcales bacterium (assembly GCA_028713145.1). Classification (GTDB taxonomy): domain Bacteria; phylum Pseudomonadota; class Gammaproteobacteria; order Methylococcales; family Methylomonadaceae; genus UBA10906. The sequence goes on along the minus strand of JAQTOT010000051.1, from coordinate 7,644 downwards.
GTGTTTGCGTAATGCTTCACACACTAACGGCCCAATCGTTAAATTAGGCACAAAATGGTTATCCATCACGTCAAAATGCACAATGTCCGCGCCTGCTTTTAAAACGTTGTCAACTTCTTCGCCCAACTTTGCAAAGTTCGCAGATAAAATCGACGGTGCAATCCAATTTTCATTCATAAAAAATTCTCCAATTAAAAATTAAGGTTAAAAATTATTCTGTTTTTACGTCATCACGCAACAAATGGTAAATTGATTCCATCAACCCGTCGCTATCATCAGTTGGACGGGCAATATTTTCATCTGTATTTTGGCTACGCTGTTCATTATTATTCGCTAATGCTGCGTGAATAACAGTTTCACCATTTTGTGATTCGAGCATCATGACATACACGGCTTGTATATCTTCTTCGTTTAGTGAACTGAAAATGTTTTTAAGAATACCTTGTGATTTGTAACTAACGTAATATAAACGTTTATTTTTATCGTAATCGGTCACTTTTATATCACTCTGACGCAAAGCTGCCCCAAGCACCCGCCACGCATCCATCACAGGCAGTTTTAACAGCAATTTTGACGGTTTTTCATCTAGCAACACCACTTTCTCATCTAAACCACCGAGCTGTTTTTTGGGTTCAACGCTGTCATCAATCACTACATTCTGCGGCGTTTTTTGCAAAGCTAAAATAGGCGGTTTTTCTAAAATTGCAGTGTCACGATAACGACTGTTTTCAACTGAGCCGCAAGCCACTAATCCGCTTGCTAAAATAAAAATACAAATGTTTCTTTTCATGTTATTCACAAAAAAAACGGCGGTGCGTTAAGACGGGAAAACCTGCGCGAACTTTGGTAATTCTTTCATGATCAATTTCAGCTAAAACATAACCACTGCCCGTTTTATAGCAATCCAAAACTACGCCCCAAGGGTCGATAATCATGCTATGTCCAAACGTTCTGCGCCCATTTTTGTGGAAACCGCCTTGATTTGGCGCAATGACGTAACATAAATTTTCAACTGCTCGCGCACGCAATAATAATTCCCAATGTGCCGCCCCCGTTTCTGCCGTAAATGCTGACGGAATAACAATGAAATCAACGCCTTGCTCGCTTATTTTGCGGAAGAATTCGGGGAAACGTAAATCATAACAAACCGCCACGCCCATGCGTCCAAACGGCGTGTCAACAACCAAAAAGTCATCACCTGCTTCAATCGAATCTGATTCACGATACACTTCATTCGTGTTCGGAACGTGAACATCAAATAAATGCGCTTTATCATAACGCGCCACACGCTTGCCTTTATCGTCATAAATCACGCACGCTGCACGAACTTTGTTTTCGTTATCGCCTGCAATCGGAATCGTACCGCCTACAATCCACACACCGTATTTTTTTGCCGTATTTTCTAAAAAACTTTGAATTGTACCTAAACCGTCGGTTTCTTTGGCTTTGACTTTGTCTAATTCATGATTACCCATCAAAGCGAAATTTTCAGGCAATACCACAAGTGTCGCGCCTGCTTTCACCGCTTCGGCAATCAATTTTTCTGCTTCTAACAAATTTGCACTGATATTTGGACTGGAAGCCATTTGAATGGCAGCACATTTAGTCATGACGAACCTCTTTTGAATTAAGTTTTTGTTTTAGCCACGAAAAATCGGTGATTCCGTGCCATGTTTTTTGTATTAAACCGTCGTTTTCGTGCATGGGAATCACATCCACATTTCCCCACGAACCTTTAACTTGATATTGCGAACCAAAGAAAAAACCGTCTTGATTTTCACCTGTCAATGTTTTCCCAACAAGGCTCATAATTTTTCCGACAATTGTACCAGCAATAGGTACTGCGTCGGCACTTTTAGGCGTAACATCGACCAGATAATCGACGTTTTCATGTACAAAATCGGTGTCACCTTTGAGCAAAATTTTCGCTGGAATCGCATCAACGGTTAAATTTTGCGTACTCGCTTTGCCTTGTGAAATATCGAAATGTCCGTTAATCGAATCAAACGTTAAGCCTTCCGAATACACGTCACTAAAATCGAGTTGAATTCGTTTTAACCACTGTTCCAATGCCAACACGCCCAAAATTCGCCCGAAACCTGGTTCGATGCTCAAAATTCGTCCATTTTGCAAATCCAAATCGATTGCACCGCGCAATTTTTCTAACCCAAATTCTTGCGGCGAACCTTGCCAGTTCACATCCAATTTTGCATTTCCGTTAGTTTCAGCAACATCTTTGGTAATCCCTAAATTTGAAAACAACAATCCCGCTTTAAAAAATTCCAACGTGCCGCGCAATTTCGTTTGCAATCCCGATTCACCAGCCATCGACAAATGGTGCGTTGTGGCTTGTAAATCCACCGTTTTAAATTGTATTCCTGTTTCAGTTTGCGTCGTTTCAATGTTCAATTTACCGAGCGGTTTATCATTCCAAAACGTTTGCAAACTTTGTAGCAACAATGAAAAACCACGACTTTTTTCCTCTCTTGAAAAGGAGGGCTGTGGAGGATTTTCACTCGCGCTATGTTGAAATTGCTTAAAAATTGCCAAATCTAATTTTTCTAATTCCAGTTTCAAGGCTGCATTATTTTGTAATTGCACAATCCCCGTTGCAAAATCGCTTTTCAACTCGCCACGCCATGCTTCATTTTCACGTTTCAACACTAAATCGAATGCACCTAAATCAGCATTTTTCCATCGCGCATTTTGGCTGTGAATAGCAACGGTGTGAATGCTGTCAGCGTTATTTTCTGAACTGGCAGCCGCCAAGCCGAGCCAATCTTGCAACGCCAAATCATTGCGTGAAATTTTCAGACTTAAACCCGTTTCAGCAGGTAAATCAACTTTTCCGTCGCCAAGTAAAATCGCACCACGTTCGATTTTTTTATTTTTTGTATCTAAATTGACTGCCGCTTTTAAACGTTCGTTGTAATTCATCGTCAGCGGCAAAAACGTTTCATCGCCTAGCGTCAAGGTCATTGAAAATGGAATTTTTTGCAATTTTGCTTTTGCAAGTTCGGCAGGCAAATTCAACGTAATTCCCGCTAACATGGATTGGATCTGCAAGGTCGGAGGCGTTTTTGCGTAAGGCAAGGCAAGCGTTAGTTGATAATCGGTCAAACCGTCAATCCATGTCGTTTTTTCATTCAATTTTGTCAGCGGCAAAATGTTCAGTTGAGAAAATAAATCTTCTACGCTGGTACTACCGATAACATTGACACTAGTTTGCGTTTCGCTACTTTGCAAACGCACTTGAATTGGACGATTTAACGCGACTGCGTCAATGCGATCGCTAAAAACGCCCTGCTCCGTAAACTTCAATTCACCTGAAATGGCTTGTACAGGCAAATCGAGCGATTTAACTTTAAGTTTTGCATTTTGGAACAACGCAGAGCCTTTGACTTTTGAAGTAAAATTTTCAGCTAAAGCAATTTGTAAATCAAGCGAAACGTCAGTTTTTCCAACTGGTGCAATGGCTGTTAAAACCGAATCGACGCGCGATTTCAACGGCGTTTTTTGCATAAAACTTAACACTTGCGAAATTTCCCCTTCTGCTTCGCCAATAATGCCAACATAATTACTGGTAAACATCGATGGAATCGTGATTTCAGCAGATTTGAGCGTAGCATTTTGCGCCATCCCGCTTAAATTGACTTGCAAACTGTCTTGGTAAAAACGTACTTGAGCGGTCAAGTTATCCAGCGGCAACCAATCAGGTGCGTAATTGAGTCGCCCATTTTCCGCATCAAAAATAACTTCAAACACACCGTTATTTTTTTCAAATGGAAAATCCTTCAACAAACCGTAAAACAAAAATTGTCCATTCTTTACCTGCCCTTTTTCAAAGCCTTTATCGAGCCATTCAACGACATCTTTTTCCATGATGCCAACGGGTAAATATCGCCACGTTTGTGTTGCGTCATGAATTTCAAACGCCGTTTGCAAATCCATAAATGGCTCGCCATTTTTCGGAATGGTGAGTTTTAACGCACTTTCGCTAAGAATATCGCGGTTATTTAACACAATTTTGCCGCTGGAAATTTGCCACGCTTCAGGTGTTTGCAACCAATTCAACGCGGTTTTTAATTCGATTTCAGGCAACACTTCTCGAAATAAAGTTGGCGCGTGAAATGCCAGTTTTTCAGCCTCTAAAAACAGTGTTCCTGTTTGTTCATTGCCATGTAAATGTCCGTTTAAATGCTGAAAATTCAAATCTGCAACGTTAATTTTTACATCGGTAAATTTGCCATCAACGGCGAATCTTTCCAATTTGGGTTGCGTGAAAAGCCGCAAATTTTCTAACGTGCCACTAAATTTATTTAATTCAATGTCTTTTTCAGCAAAAAAATTGGCAATCGGAAGAAGCGGCGCAAGCTCAACATTTTTTAAAAATAAACCAACGCTATTTTCAGCCGAATTGTTTTCGTTAATGGTTAAAGAAAGCGCACCATTCAAAGCCGTTTCAGGCATTGAAATATCAAGATTTAACAGGCTAGCGAGCCACGTTTCATTTTGTTTTTCAATTTGAAAATTGCTACTAATTTGATTGAATTTCAAAACCGAATGTTGTGGACGATTTAACACCACATTTTGAAATTTTGCGTCGCCATTTAACGTTTGAAACTCACCATTTTTCAACGTTGCCCACGCTTTTAAATTTGTCACGCCGCTTTGAATTTTCACATTTAACGGCAACTCGAATTCCGCAAATTCACTTAATTTCAGATTTTTACTTTCAAAATAAATCTTGCCGTTCAAGGTTTTTAAATCAAACGGATTCCCTGAAAAATCAAGCGATACACGCAACGGTTCATTTTTTTGCAATTGTGCAAGCAGATTCACGCGATGATTTTCGCCATCATTGAGAATCGCTAAATTTACAGGTGAAATTTGCCGCACGGGTGTTTTTAATTTGTCATCACGCCATGTTATTGAGCTGTGCAACAAGCTGTAATTACCTTGCAAAAGCCATGTCGGTTGTCCTTCGCTCGCTTTTAAACCTTCAAGGGTAATGCTGTCGTCTGCGTGCCTAACAAGTGTAATTTTTGCATCAACGAGCGTGACAGTCGCGGCAGAAAGTAGCTTTTGCGTTGAAAGAAATTGAAAAACATCAACGCCTAAACGGATTTCGCTTAAATGGATTTTTTCGTTTGCAATGTCTAATTCACTCAGTTGAATTTGTGGCGTAATGCCATGCAGTTTCGCGCTTAATTTACCGATTGTGACGGGGGCTTGAATGATGTCACTTAATTGGCGGGATAAATAATTTTTGTAATTTTCAATGCCTGAAAAAAGAAAATTCACGCCTAAAAAACTCAGCGCAAAAAAAAGCAACGTCCAAAGCGCGACGTTGTGAGCATGACGGGAAAGTGGATGTGGCATTCAAAATAAGGCGCGAAAGTGGGGCTTTTTCAAGCCCACACCGCAACAAATACCTAGTTGGTTTCAGTGCAAAGAATTGTCAAAACCGCTTGCACTTTTTCGGCAACTTCTAAACCTAAATTCGTTAAATAACCGCCATCTTTATGGTCAGTTAACCCTTTGTCAAACAAACGTTGAGCAGCTGCAATCACTTCAGGCGCAGCGTCTTTGTGAATTTTAATGCCTTCTTGCGTACTTTCTAAATTGTAGCGAGCAAGTACATTCAATTCTTCTAATAAATCTTGGTTGTATAGCATTTGTAAATCCTCATTGGTTTGGAAAAAGTTATTTTTATTTTGCTGATTCTAAGGCTTGAATTTGTTTTTCTAATAACGTTTGAATGCCAGAATTTGCAAGTTCTAACAGCGCATCTAATTCATCTTTACGAAACGCATGACCTTCGGCAGTTCCTTGAATTTCAATAAATGCACCCGCGTCATTCATGACGACATTCATGTCGGTTTCTGCGCTACTGTCTTCCAAGTAATCTAAATCCAAAACAGGGGTACCGTTAAAAATTCCGACTGACACAGCCGCGATTTGTCCGTGAATGGGGTTGAATTTAATTTGTTTGCGCTCAAGCAACGTTTGCACAGCCAGCGATAATGCAACGTAACCACCTGTAATTGCCGCTGTTCGTGTACCGCCATCGGCTTGCAATACATCGCAATCGATTGTGATGGTTTGTTCGCCTAGTGCTTTTAAATCCATTACTGCACGCAGTGAACGTCCAATTAAACGTTGAATTTCTTGCGTGCGACCACTTTGTTTGCCACGAGCTGCTTCACGATCTGAGCGAGTATGCGTGGAACGTGGCAACATGCCATATTCTGCTGTCACCCAACCTTCGCCTTTGCCTTTCAAAAAACGTGGCACATTTTTATCAACACTTGCATTGCACAACACTTTTGTGTCGCCAAATTCGACTAAAACGGAACCTTCAGCGTGTTTGGTGTAACCACACGTTAATTTAATTTCCCTTAATTGCGCGGCATCGCGTCCACTTGGTCTCATAAATTTTTTTATCCTCGAAAATGTTGTGCCGTACAGTATAGCGTAATAACGCGAGTTTGTTTTGTCGTCAGCACACAAGTTATTGTTCACTGATTCTTAATTCCCCTTCTTTTTTCACTGTTTAATAAACAAAAAAGGACGTTGACGAATGCGTTTGAATCCAACAAAATTTCGAGTCTGTAGTCATCACTCAAAAGAGAAAATAAATGCAAATTGTTTTAGCAAATCCACGCGGTTTTTGTGCTGGCGTTGATCGTGCCATTGAAATTGTCGAACGTGCTTTAGAAGCCTTTGGCGCACCGATTTATGTACGTCACGAAGTCGTTCACAATCGCACCGTTGTCGATGGTTTGAAAGCCAAAGGTGCAATTTTTATTGAAGAATTAACTGACGTACCAATGGGGTCAACGCTCATTTTCAGCGCACATGGCGTATCAAAACAAGTTCAACAAGAAGCCAAAGATCGTGAATTAACGGTTTTTGATGCGACCTGCCCGCTTGTGACAAAAGTGCATATTCAAGTTTCAAAACACGCCAAAGCGAATCGTGAAGTGATTTTGATTGGTCATGCGGGACATCCAGAAGTCGAAGGCACAATGGGACAGTATGAAAAACAAGCTGAAACAGGTGGCATTTATTTAGTTGAAACACCCGCTGACGTTGAAAAACTGATGGTGAATCATCCTGAAGATTTAGCGTATGTGACGCAAACAACGCTTTCTATGACCGATACAAAAATCATGGTTGATGCGCTTCGCAAGCGTTTTACGTCAATTCAAGAACAGAAAAAAGACGACATTTGTTATGCAACGCAAAATCGTCAAGATGCCGTGCATGATTTGGCAAAAATTGCAGACATTATTTTGGTAGTTGGTTCACCAAATAGTTCGAATTCAAATCGGTTGCGTGAAATTGCCGAACAACTTGGCAAAACAGCTTATTTAATTGATACCGCAAAAGATATGCAACAAGAATGGTTCGAAGACATTAAAGCTGTTGGCGTTACAGCCGGCGCATCAGCACCTGAAATTTTGGTGCAAGAAGTCATTGCCCAGCTTAAAAATTGGGGTGGCAACGTGACCACAGAAATTCAAGGCATCGAAGAAAAAGTTGTCTTTTCGTTACCTCGCGAATTGAAAAATAAAGTATGCAACAGCCACTAGATTCAATTCGAATTGATAAATGGCTGTGGACAGAGCGTTTTTTTAA
>JAQTOT010000050.1 GCA_028713145.1 Methylococcales bacterium | reverse complement strand
CGTGCCGATTGCTCAAAATGCAGATAAATCGTGGTCTGATTTGGATAGAACGCAACTCTCATTTGAATTAAAAAATAGCAAACCCGTTGGTGTGGACGAGGCAGGACATTCGCTTGTTCAAACGACGCTCGACAATGGTTCAATTTTCACCCTGAATACTTGGGATGCAAGTTATCGCTATATTCCCAGTGCCGCCCTTAATACCCATGAGGCTATCGACCAATTTGAAATTAGTGCCGATGGCGTGTCGTTACCGTTGAATTTGAATCATCTGGATTTATCCGATTTAGACGGTGTTTCGCCTGATTTAGAAACACAATTAGCCGATATGGCAACGCCTATTGGCGAAAAACCAACGGGCGATTTAAATCACGATAACATCGAAGATAAATCGCAAGGCGGTGTGGTCAATATCGCGTGGGGAACGTATCAAGATTTCAAAGCAGCGAAGGAAAATACCTTAACGTCTGCAAAAAACATTATCAATATCGTGGTGGCAAAAGAAAAAGCCAATGAAATTGATAATTTCGCGCAACTTAGTCACATTGCCGTTTTGCCAAGTAATAGTTCAGTGATTGGCGGCAGTAAACCCATGCAAAGTGACGCGTTACTAACACCTTGGGATCCGATTACATTTGCCGTTGATGCCACAACGGATGCTGGTTTAACGGATATGTTCCCAAATCGTGCGGGACTACAAACTAAAGTTCTCATTGATATTTCGCGTGCAGGTGAAAAGTTTAACGCTTATATGAAATACGTCTCTGCACAAACCATTGCGTTTTATAACGCCGCTGGAAATCCACTGATTACGCTCGATGGTGAAAAACTCACGACTGCATCGCAAGCGGGTTGGTACGATTTTACGCAACGTACACGAGATGGTGACGGAGCGCATTTTGTGAAAGACGCCGACGGAACCATTCAACAAATTGAGATTATTCTCACTGACAATGCGTTTGGTGATGACAATCCTGCAAGCGACCATTTTTTTGATCCTGCCGTGCCTGTTATTGAAAATCCTCCGCCGATTTTTGAAGAAAAAACCTTGGAAAGTCCCACAACCGTGACTGCGTTACCAATAGAATTTCAGAATTTGATTTTAGACGAATCGCTAATTGATCAAACCGTTACTAAAACAGAATGGATTGATAACCCGCTGTTATGTTTGCCCACATGGCGACAAGAGCTACTTCATATTCCCGCCAAAATTGAACAACTGGTGACCACAATTGAAAAATTCACTGCTCCGCTGAATGGCACTGGAAACGCTTTAAATAATCAGATTACAGGAAATAGTGCAGCCAACATTTTGAGTGGACTTGCTGGAAAAGATATTTTAACGGGCGGTGCTGGTGCCGATACATTTGCATATCAAAACGTAAGCGATAGTTTAAGTGATGCTCATGATGTGATTACTGATTTTTCTGCGTTGCAAGATGACAAAATTGATTTGAGTGCTGTGGATGCTGATTCAAATCAAGCAGGAAAACAGCTTTTTCACTATATCGGCGATGCCGCTTTCACAAAACAAGCCGCGCAACTACGTTTTGACAGTGCAACGCACCAGTTACAAGGCGACACAAACGGCGATGGCAAAGCAGAATTTGTCATTGAACTTTCAGGAATATCGAGCCTTGCCAGTGATGCGTTGATTTTGAAAACGTAACAATGATTTTATGGCGGGAATATGTGTGGCAAACAATCAATACAAGCAGCGGTTTTAACAGCATTATTGGTATCATCAACTTTTGCACTTGCTGAAGGTGAATCTGAGAGTGATTTTTACATTGCACCATTTGGAAGTTATTTGCATTCCGATGATAAAAAAGAAGCCTTCGATGGTTTTGGTGCGGGATTAGCCGTTGGCAAAGAATTAGGCGAGTATTTCAACGTTGAAATTCGGGGCTTTTGGCAAAAACAGGATAACGATTATTCATGCTGCCAACATGTGCCGAATTTACATTTAGAAGGTGATTCGCAACTCACAGGCGGAACGCTTGATGTACAAGTTTTTTTGCAACGCGATACCTTTTCGCCTTATTTCGTCACAGCCGTTGGTGGCATGAATACCGATGACAAAATGGACAGCGTGTTGATGAATAAACAAACGGTTTATCGCACCCAAACCACGTCCTTTATTTTTGAAACAGGTGTTGGATCAACGTATCAATTGACCGATGAAGTCGCGTTCCGTGGTGATATTCGCTACCGTTTAAACGCATTTCAAAATGACGCAAATAGCAACAATTTGTTTCATGACATGACAATCAACTTTGGTTTTGTCACCCACGTTTAATGCAATCTGCCATGCACTTTACGGTGCATTGGCAACCTCCCTCTCAATTCAATCTTTGAAACTCGCTTCATTGATTGTTAAACTTCCCATCCAATTTTTTGCCTCTTAAAGCAGACGATAGTCAGCTTTGAGCTGTTGCTTTACTTTCAATTTTTGCTACAACCACCACAACCTCTATGATTTCAAAAAAAGCGATTGCGATTACATTACTTCTTTCGGCAGGCGCATCAAATGGTGACGATACCTCCAGTGAATTTAACGCCGCTGAACTTGAACCGATGCAAATTGTGGGCAAACAAGCCAGTCTCGCGTCTGCTCAAGAAATCAAACAAGAAAAATTAGAAATCGTCGATTCTGTGGTCGCAGATGACATTAACAAATTACCTGACATTAACGTGACCGAAGCACTTTCACGCGTGACAGGCGTACAAATTCAACGTGATCGTGGCGAAGGTTCAGGCGTGACTATTCGTGGTTTGACGCAAATGGAAACGCTGTTAAACGGTCGAGAAGTTTTCACCGCAGGGTCGGGGCGAACGCTGAATTTTGTCGATATTCCCTCTGAAATGCTTGCAGGATTAGATGTTTATAAAACGTCTTCGGCAAATCATATTGAAGGTGGTGTGGGCGGAACCATTGATTTGCGAACACATCGACCATTTGATTTTGATGAACGACAAATACTCGGTACAGCACGACTGATTCATGGCGACCTTGTTGATAAAGAGCGACCGCAGTTTTCAACGTTGCTGAGTGACCGTTGGAAAACGGACGGTTTTGGCGAATTCGGCGCATTGGTTAATTTGACGTATCAAGAACGTGCTTGGCGTGAAGACCAAAAAGGAACGGGTTATCCTATTTCGCGTGACAACATTATTGCGGGGCAAAAAGTTGTTTTACCCAATGGTACGTCGGAAACCTCGAGTTTAGGGGAACGAGACCGAATGGCGGGAAGTGGCGTTTTACAATGGCGACCGACGAGCAACCTCGAATTGTATGCCGAAGGCAATTATTCAGAATTCAAAACCCTTCAAAATTCTTATCAAGTCAATGCTTCACCTTCAGCAGCTTTCGTGGCTGGCAGCCCTAAGTTATTTCCCAACACCAACGATTTACAAAGCATTAGCTGGCTTAATGCGCCCGTTTCAATTCTTAGTTTCGCGCGTGATACGGTTGATAGAACCCAACAAGCCGCAATCGGTGGCAGTTGGAACAAAGACGCGCTCACCATCAAAACCGATTTAAGTTACACCAAAAGTTTCAACAATCTGTTTTTTTCAGGCCCTGTAATGGGTGGAACAGCCGCGCAGTTCAATCAAGATTTATCGAGTTCAATTCCATCTACCAGTCTTAGTGGCACAGATTTTCTCAATCCCGCTACTTTGCAATACTCAAGCATGGCTTACCGTCAAGTGCCTTTCAAAGGCGATTTGATGACCGCGCAACTCGATGGCGATTATGATTTTTCGAGTGGTTTTATCAAATCCATTTCGGCAGGTTTTCGTTATGCCAAACGCAGTGCAACCAATCTCAACGGTTTGATTTATGGTGATGCCCCCGTTAAAGGCATTTCTGCGGCAGATAAAGCGGGTTATATCGTGGCGAATCCTTCCCCCGACTTCTTAGGTGGCGAAGGCACAAACATTAGCCATTATTTGGTTGGCAATTTAGCCCCTGCGCGTGATGTCGCAGGTTTGCGAAACACATTTGGTATAACCACGCCGATTCCAACGGCTGGAAATCCACTTAGCATTTGGAATATCAGCGAAGAAACCCAAGCGGGTTATCTCATGAGTAAATTCGAAACGCCTGATTTTCCGCTTGATGGTAACGTTGGTTTGCGCTTAGTGAGTACGCAGGAATCCGTTGGCGGAAATCAAACTGCGCCTGAGACAGGAACGATTAAACCGATTGATATTCAAAGTAATTATTTTGATTATTTACCCAGTATCAATTTGCGTTATAAATTCACACCGAGTTTGTATTTACGCGGCGGAATTTCGCAAACCGTAACACGGCAAGATTTTAACCAACTTTCCCCTTCCCTCACGCTGATTCGCAATACTGTCACACCATCGCTCAATCAAGGAACGTCTGGTAATCCGAATCTCAAACCGATTTATTCCGACAACTTTGATGTGGCACTCGAAAAGTATTTCAACCAATCAACGTCGGTTTATCTCACAGGTTTTTGGAAAAATGTAGATGGTTTTGTCACAACAGTAAGCAGTCCTGAAACTTACGACGGCTACACTTATCAAGTCAGCAGACCGCAAAATAACAATCACGCCACAATCAGAGGTTTCGAGGTCGGTTATCAACAGTTTTATGATTTTCTGCCAAGTTGGCTCAGTGGTTTAGGTTTGCAAACCAATTACACGTTTATCGATAGCGAAACACCGAGCAGTATTTTGGGACAAAAAACACCGCTGCAAAATCTTTCGAAAAACAGTTACAACATCGTTGGTATGTATGAGAAAAATGGCTTTTCAGCCAGAGTTGCTTACAACTGGCGCGACAAGTTTTTAAGCGGGATTGGCAATTATGTCGGCGTTGGCGCGTTGCCTATTTATACGGATAGTTATGGTTGGCTTGATGCGTCTGTCGGTTATCGAATTAACACGCATTTTTCAGTTTCGCTGGATGCGATGAATATACTCAATACGTTACGCACCACATATTTCGGTTCGCAAACTCGACCGCAAAATGTCTATGCTAACGATATGCAAATTGGTGGAACGGTAACGGTACGCTTTTAGTGAACATCTTTTTTCGTTTTTTCATTTTGACATGTTGGCTAACGCTTTCTTTTCAAAGCCTAGCCTCTGATACAAATGAATTAGAACAATGGCGCAAGCAAATAAAAGAAACACGTTTGCTTACCGAAAATAACGTTCCCGCCGCATACGAGCAGGCACAAAAATTACAAAAAAACTTTCCTATTGATGCAACGCCTTCTGACCAAGCAAGCATTCTCAATTTACTCGCTCGGATTGAACTCTACGCAGGATTAACGGATTTCAGTATGGATCATGCTGAACAAGCCTTTGAACTCGCTAAATTACACGACGATAAAGTGGGACAAGTCGAAGCGGATATGACAACCGCTTTAGCGGCAATCAATCAAGGCGATATTGATAAGCAAAACAGGATCGTGATGCACAGTATGACCATTGCTAATGACATCGATCGCCCTGATTTGTTCGCTGAAGTAATGCTCAGAACCTCCATGATGTATCGGCGAATGGAACAGTATGAGCAGGGGATTGAAATCGCGGTGCAAGCAATGGAAATTGCCAAACAAAATAATAATCCACTTGCTATGACGTATGCGAGCAATGCGTTGGCTGCAGCGTATGACATTGGCGACCGTTTTGAAAATGCGTTAAGCATGTATGAGCAAATGCGTGTTCACGCGATTGAAGCGCATTCTAAAATGTTAGAAACAGATGCGATGGTTGGCATTGGTCGAATGACCTTCAGATTAGGCAATATCGCAGAAGGTGAACGTATCCTTCGTGAAGGCGTTGAATCATATCGTTCGATAGGTGCGCCTTTTTACTTAGGACATGTTTTAGTTGGGATAGCTGAAATCTTACATCAAACAGGAAGAACAGCCGAAACAATGCCAATGATGGATGAGGTAGTGAAAATATATGAGGATGGACATGTTGATATTGCGTTGTGGTGGGCATTGAAATTCCGTGGCACTTATTACCAAGCACTAGGCAAAACAACATTGGCAAATAACGATGCACAACGTGGTTATCAATTAGCCAAAGAAATTGGTTATCCCTATTATTTAAATCAAAGCGCACGCCAAATGGCAGCCATTATGGCAATTCAAGGGCATTACAAAGAGGCCTATCAACTTAACGTTGAAGCAAATGAAACGGCGGAAAAATCAACGAAAGAAAAACTCAATACGCGAATGCTTGAATTAGCGCAACGCTACGAAACAGAAAGTAAGCAACGCAAAATCAATGAGTTGAACCATCGTAATGAAGTGCAAGAACATGAACTCAAACAACATGAATTGCACCATCGTTGGCTGGTAACGTTGTTAGCAAGTTGTGGCGTTATCATGAGCCTTTCACTATTTTTTATGGTTCGTCTGCGTCGCTCAAAAGAAAAAATAGCCTTGCTTAATGTCACACTCGAACAACGCGTATTGGAACGAACAGAAGAAATACACAGACGAGCAAATTATTTACGAACCTTCATTGATACGCTACCGATGATGGCATGGCTTAAAGATACAGAGGGGCGTTTCATTATCGTCAATCACACTTTTTCTAAGGTGGCGGGGCAGCCTATTGAAAAAATAATCAGCAACACGGATTTGGATTTTTTCCCGAAAGAAATGGCGGAACATTATCGCGCTATCGATGCTGAAGTGATGACAACTCGGCGAATGAAAATTCTCGAAGAACAAATCCTAGACCAAGACCCGCAAAAAGTTGTTTGGGTTGAAACGATTAAAATGCCCATCTTAGACCAAGAGAATAATGTACTGGGAACAGTCGGCATTGCGCGTAATGTTGATGACCGAAAAGCGATGGAAGACGCGAAAGAACAAGCGTTAACCGAAGCGATGCGACTAGCCACCATGCGTAGTGAGTTTATGGCAAAAATGAGTCATGAATTACGCACACCACTCAATAGCATTTTGGGTTATGTCGATGTGTTGCAAAAAGATTCGACATTAGTTGATTACCCTGACCAATTGAATAGATTGAAAATCATAGAACAAAGCGGTGAGCATTTGCTTGAGCTTATCAATAACATTTTGGATTTTGCCAAAATTGAAGCAGGCAAACAAGAATTGCATTTTAATAATGTGTCTGTGCCTGCGTTTTTAAAAAATCTGTTCAATATCATTTATGTTCGAATCAATCACAAAGCGATAAGGTTGTTATGTAACATTTCTCCTAGTGTTCCCAACATTATTTTCGTCGATGATATTCGCTTAAAACAAGTATTGCTCAATTTGCTATCCAATGCCGTTAATTACACAAAACAAGGTGAAATTTCTCTAAATGTACGCGAAGTAGAACAAGGAAAAATTCGCTTTGAAGTGCAAGATACAGGAAGAGGGATTAAGGCAGAAAGATTAGACACCATCTTTTTGCCGTTTGAACAAATAGTAGATAAATCTTTGCGTACCGAAGGCACAGGATTAGGGCTAGCGATTAGCCGTGAATTAGTTAGGCTCATGGGCGGGGAAATTTATGTGACGAGCCGTGAAGGAGAAGGTAGCTGTTTTTGGTTTGATTTGGATGTTGCTGTTCAATCGGAGGCAGTTTGCATCGCTAACGGTAATGTTGCGAAATATCTCGCTCCCGATTTGCAAAATATCGAACTACCGAATTTTGATGTAATCGATTTTGATGATAATTTAACACTCCCTTCTATTGAAGAAATGCGGGTATTGCATCGTTTAGCATTAGAAGGACATATACGCGGCATTATTGAATACGTCACACACCTAGTCGCGCTTGATTCGAATTATGAGCCGTTCGCAGAAAAATTAAGAAATTTAGCATTGACCTATCAATCTAAGAAAATTTTGGAATTAGTTGATCATTACATTGAAAGGAATTAAACGCCATGACTCAAACAGATTCTTCCATTGCAAGCGTACTGGTTGTTGACGATACGCCTGCTAATTTAGGCGTTGTCGTAGAACAATTGGAAAGTTTCAATTATCGCGTCTTGATTGCTCAAGACGGTGAAGAAGGATTCGAGCGAGCCATTCTAGCGCAGCCCGATATTATTTTGCTGGATGTACTTTTGCCTGGCGCAGATGGTTTTGAAATTTGTCGTCGCTTAAAAGCCGATAAGCAAACAAAAGACATTCCCGTGATTTTCATGACCGCCCTTTCAGCTCTTGACGATAAGTTAACGGGATTTGAGGTCGGCGGCGTTGATTACATTACTAAGCCCTTGCGTATTAGCGAAGTCCTCTCAAGAGTGAAAGTTCACATTGAATTACGCCGTGCCAAAAAGAAAGCGTGTGAACAGAATCAGTTATTACAAAAACATAAACAAACCTTAGAAACACAAGTTGCAGAACGCACCGCAGAATTAACGCAAAGCAATGAAAATTTAAGAAAAGAAATTGCTGAACGAAAACGCATTCAGCGTATTTTAGAAGACAAGGAATCAAAATACCGTTTACTCGTTGAAAATACCCCCGATACTATTTGCCGTTATGACAGAGCTTGTCGGCGACTTTTTGTGAATTCCACTTTTGTTGAACAAATCGATGGCAACAAAAGTATGGAGCAGTTACTTCACACCACACCAACCGAAATTCCTGGTGGCGAAGAGGCAATTGCCTATCAAAAGAAAATAGCACAAGTTTTTAGCAGTGGAAAAAGTGATCATTTTGAATTTACTTGGAAAGCAATTAACGGAAAACAATTTGTCACCTACATTCGATTAACCCCCGAATTTGATGACGCTGGCAGAATTCGAAGTGTTCTTGCTGTCGGACGCGATGTCACAGAAATTCATGAATATAAACGCAGTATTCATCATTTAGCATTTTTCGATTCCCTCACTGATTTACCTAATAAAACCTCTCTTGTCGAACAAATGCGCCGAGCAATGACATGTCAAATCACGGGAGGACGTGAAGGATTTGTGTTAATTCAGCTCGATTTGGATAGATTCAAACGCATCAACGACACGTTAGGACATAAAATTGGCGACCAGTTGTTATGTAAAGTAGCTGACCGCTTATCAAACATTTCAAATCCAACTCAATTTATTGCCCGTTTAGGTGGCGATGAATTTGCCATTTTGGTGGAACAATCGCTTTCTCAATCTGGCATCATTGCCATTGCCAATAAAATTGTGCGGATTTTTGAGCAACCGTTTCATATCGCAGAACGTGAAATGTTTATTTCCGCGAGCTTAGGCATTGCTATTTATCCAGACGACAGCACAGATATTGATACCCTATTTCGTTATGCCGATTCCGCGATGTATCACGCCAAAAAGCTCGGTCGAAACAATTTCCAGTTTTATTCAACGGAACTGACCGCACAAACAAGTGAACGCATGGTATTTGAAACGGCGTTGCGTAAAGCACAAGCGTTAAACGAATTTGAGCTTTATTATCAGCCACAAGTGCATCTTGAAAATGAAAGTGTTATCGGCGCAGAAGCGTTAATACGCTGGAATCGTGGTGGTATAGAAATGATTCCTCCAGACAAATTCATTCCAATTGCAGAAGAAAGTGGTTTGATTATTAGTATTGGTGAATGGGTATTAGAAACGGCATGTGTTGCAGCAGTGAAATGGAATGCGAAACGTGATACGCCGTTAAAAATTGCCGTGAATCTTTCTTCGCGTCAGTTTTTGCAAAATGATTTACTCGCGACCATGCAAAACGTATTGCAAAAAACAGGCTGCAAAACCGAATGGATAAAACTAGAAATTACTGAAAGTTTATTACTCAAAGACGATGAGGAAATTTTAAATACGCTCACTCAATTTGCTGAAATGGGTTTTGCCTTATCAATTGATGATTTCGGAACGGGCTATTCTTCTCTTAGCTATTTAAATCGTTTTCCTGTGAGTCAAATC
This sequence comes from Methylococcales bacterium, assembly GCA_028713145.1. Lineage (GTDB taxonomy): Bacteria > Pseudomonadota > Gammaproteobacteria > Methylococcales > Methylomonadaceae > UBA10906. The sequence continues at coordinate 5,117 of JAQTOT010000050.1, read as the reverse complement.
AAAATTGATCAATCTTTCGTCCGTGATATTCCGACCATTAAAGACAAATCTGAATTAGTAAAAGTGATGATTTATATTGCTCAAGCCTTGAATTTAGATTTAATTGCTGAAGGCGTGGAAACTGAAGAACAGGCGAATTATCTCAAAGAACATGGTTGCCCTTCATCACAAGGCTATTTATTTGGAAAACCGATGGCTTCGATTGATTTTGAAAGGTGGTTGGAGAATTTTGAAAAAAATGCTTAATTTAAAATGCACCTCCCCCAGCCTTTCAGGCTGCCCCCTCCAAAGGGGGCGAAAGATTAAAAGCAATTGCCCCCTTTGGAGGGGGCGGCGCGAAGCGCAGGGAGAGGTGCTTTTGCTGCGTAACATTTACAAAAAACAGCTTTCACCCGCAGTTACTTAATTTTTCGCTAGTTTTTCTTCGGTTTCCAAAACCAATTGCGTGGTTTTCAATACGGTATCGGGATTCAAACTCATCGAATCAATGCCCACTTCCACCAAAAACTGCGCCATTTCCGGATAATCTGACGGGGCTTGTCCGCACAAACCACAATGTTTACCGTTACGTTTAGAACCAGCTACCGCGAGACGAATCATCTCTTTTACGCCATCGTCACGTTCGTCAAAATCTTCTGCCAAAATCGCCGAATCTCTATCAACGCCTAATGTGAGCTGCGTTAAATCATTCGAGCCAATCGAAAAACCATCAAATTGCTCTGAAAACGCATCAATCGAAATCACATTGTTGGGGATTTCGCACATAACGTAAATTTGCAACCCATTTTCGCCGCGTTTCAAACCCAGTTGCGCCATGTAATCCAATACTTTTTTGGCTTCTTGAACTCGTCGGCAGAAAGGAATCATCAAAATCACATTGGTCAAACCCATGTCATCGCGAATACGTTTCATCGCCGCGCATTCGAGCGCAAACCCTTCGGCATACGCGGGGTGTGTATAACGTGACGCACCACGAAAACCAATCATCGGATTTTCTTCATCGAATTCAAACCAGCGTCCGCCGAGTAACGTTGCATATTCATTGGTTTTAAAATCGGACATTCGCACCACAACGGGTTTTGGATAAAACGCCGCGCCAATTGTGCCAACACCTTCGGCTAATTTACTGATGAAAAACTCTTGCGGCGAAGCGTAATGGCGCGTTAATTTCGCCAATTGCTCGCGTTCACCTGCATCTTGCACCCGCTCAGGATGAATCAACGCCATCGGATGCGCTTTGATATATTCGGTAATGATGAATTCCATCCGCATCAAACCCACGCCGTCATTGGGTAAGAAACTGGTTTTAAACGCCACTTCAGGATTAGCGATATTGAGCATGATGTGGGTTTTAGGGCGTTTCATGCCCGCTAAATCGGTTGTTTGAACATTAAAATTCAAAATTCCCTCATACACTTTCCCGACATCACCTTCCGCACACGATACCGTGACAGGCGTATTGTTTTGAATGGTGGTCGTGGCATTTTCACATCCGACTACCGCTGGAACGCCTAATTCACGCGAGATAATCGCAGCATGGCATGTGCGCCCACCACGATTTGTCACAATCGCCGAAGCAATTTTCATCACAGGTTCCCAATCAGGCGTTGTCATGTCAGCAACTAAAACGTCACCCGCTTTAAAACTACTGAGTTGCTGAGGATTTTCAATAATTCGCGCGTTGCCCGTGGCAATTTTGCTGCCCACCGAATGCCCTGTGACAATCGGCACGGCGAATTCATTGAGCGTGTATTGTTCCAACATCATGCCGCGCAATTGAGATACAACCGTTTCAGGTCGTGCTTGGACAATATATAACTTGCCATCAATGCCGTCTTTTGCCCATTCCATATCCATCGGTTTGGCTTTACCCGCTTTGGCACTGTAATGTTTTTCAATTTTTATGGCGTAATCAGCAAGCGTCAACACATCCGCATCGGTAATACAAAAGCGATTTCGCTCTTCGCTAGATGTCACGATATTTTGCGTAGATTCACGAGTGCTGCGGTCGCTGTAAATCATTTTGATTTTTTTCGCACCTAATGTTCGCCGTAAAACAGCGCGGTATCCTTGTTCAAATGTCGGTTTATGTACATAAAATTCGTCAGGATCCACCGAACCTTGCACCACATTTTCGCCCAAACCATACGCCCCCGTGATAAACACGACATCGCTAAATCCTGATTCGGTATCGAGCGAAAACATCACCCCGCTGGCGGATAAATCCGAACGTACCATTTTCATAATGCCAATTGATAGCGCGAGTTTGAAATGGTCAAACCCTTGGTCAACGCGATAATGAATGGCACGGTCGGTAAATAAACTAGCAAAACAACGTTTGCACGATTCGAGTAACGCCGCCTCGCCGCGAATGTTTAAATAAGTATCTTGTTGCCCTGCAAAACTAGCAGTGGGTAAATCTTCGGCGGTCGCCGAACTACGCACGGCAACGCTCAATTCTTCACCATATTCGTTTTGAAGTTGTTTGTAAGCGGCGAGAATTTGTTGCTGTAAATCATCGGGCAATGGCGCGGCATAAATAATTTCACGCGCTTTGCGAGCGCGTTTGGCAAGGTCGTTTACATCTTCGGGATTTAAATTATCTAATGCCTCATGCAATGCTGCCCAGCCATTTGCCTTCTCCAAAATATAGCGATAAGCCTCAGCCGTAACGGCAAAACCATTGGGAATTTCTACGCCTTGCGCCCCTAATTCTCGATACATTTCACCGAGCGAAGCATTTTTGCCTCCGACAAGTGGTACGTCATCAATGGTTAATTCATTGAACCAGCGAATGTAATTTGCTTGTTGTGACATAGTGTTCTCCTTAGAGATGATGAAATAATTTTTCTAATGTATCTGTCATATTTTTGAATGGCATGACATGATTTTGTTCGCGAATTGTAAGCGGTTGCGCCGTTTTGATTTGTTTTTGCAGAACGTCTAACGTGGCTTCCGAAACATCATTACCTGATTGTTGCCGTTGCTGAATTCGTCGGGTTAATTCTTCTTCTTGTGCCTGAAAATCTAAAATCATAAATCGTACTTGCTGAGTTACCGCCAATGTTTGAAATAAAGCGCGTTGTTCAAATTTCAGAAACGTTGCATCTACAACTACTGAAAAACCAGCATTGAGAAGAATTGCCGCTAAGTCGGCAAGTTTTTGATAAGTTTGCAGCGTGTGTTCTGCGCTATAACAATTTGTTGAAAATAAACGTTGCCGTTCAACATCTGAGCGCAAATGAATCATGCCGAAATTTTCTGCTAATTCTGCGCTAAAAGTAGATTTTCCTGAACCCGAATAGCCGTGCGTTATCAGTAATAAAGGCGATTTAGGCGTACTAAAATTTTCTGCCAATGTGGTGTAATTTTTAGCTTCATCCAAATCTTGCGGTTTTTTATGTTGTTGCCAACGCAACATCGCCACTTTAGTACGAACCAACGCGCGATAAACCAAATAATAACGCAACAAACTTACACCTTGATAATCACCGCTTTGGCTCAAATAGCGATTTAAAAATCGGTAGGCAAATGGTTTCAAGTTTCGTTGTTCTAAATCCATCACCACAAAAGCAATCTCATCAATCATATCAATCCAACGCAATGCAGGATTAAACTCAATGCCATCGAAAGGCATAACTTGATTATCAAATATCGCCATATTCCCTAAATGCAAATCACCGTGACATTCACGAATAAATCCTTGTTGTTTGCGTTGCTGAATGAGGGTTTTATGTGTTTGTACTTCTTGTTCGCCCCACTTTTCCAACCGAATCAGTTGTTGTTGAAATTTGTCGTCCTCAACCAGTTGATAGATATTTGCAAAATTACTTAAAAACCAATGGTGAATTTCGGTTGCCGTGCCATAACAACTGTTGGAAATATCTTTGTTTGCGCGAGAATGGAAATCTGCTGTGAGGTCAGCGAGTTGGTCAATCATTTCAGGCTCTAAACGCCCATGATTTGCCAGCTCGCTGAGTAATTGATTGGCTGGAAATTGCCGCATTTGCACGGCGTATTCTATGACTTCGCCGCTGCCGTTAAGTTGTGGCGATGCGATTGTTCCCGTAATCGGCACGATTTGAATATAAAGCTGCGGGGCAAAACGGCGATTTAAACGCAATTCTTCTTCGCAGTAAAAATGCCGTTTTTCCAAGGTCGAAAAGTCTAAAAAATCAAAACAAACGGGCTTTTTAATTTTATACGCATATTGCCCCGTCAATATCACCCACGAAATATGCGTTTCAATCAATTCAATCGCGCCAACTGAATGCGAATAAGCGTCTGGTTTTAGCAGCGATTGAATGAGCATCATAGCAACACCTCGTTTGTTGGAAAACTTACCGCAACACACCCGTCGGGCAAGAATAATTGTCTAACACTTGCACATAATTCGCCCGTTCGTAGGCACTGGGGTCAATCGCATTTTTTTGACTGACACTACCTTTGAGTTGGTTAATCGATTCATAGTCATGTTCCGTCAACCACTGTTCTAGTTCTGTCAAAATTCCCGTTAAACGTCCCGCGCCGTGGCAAAGTAACACGCTGCAAAGTTGCACAATATCTGCGCCAGCCAGCAAGGCTTTTAGGATATTTGGCGTTTCGTGAAAACCACCCGTGACCGCCAATGAAAGATTTGTCCGACCGTATAACAATGCTGCCCAACGTATGCGTAATAACGCTTCTGACGACGAGGAGAATTCCAGTTTTGGCACAACGGAGAGTGTTTCTAAATCAATATCGGATTGATAAAAACGATTAAATATCACAACGCCATTCGCGCCAGCCGCTTCCAAGCGTTTTGCAAAATGAATCGGCGAACTAAATTGTGATGATAACTTCATGGCAATCGGAATATGCACATGGGCTTTGAGTTCGCGCAAAATAGCCAAATAACGATTTTCCACCTCTTCGCCACTTTCTTGAGCATTCGCGGCAACATGATAAACATTGAGTTCCAACGCATCCGCACCTGCTTGTTGCAATTGTTTGCCATAATCCACCCAACCGTTCAATGACGTGCCATTTAAACTGGCAATCACGGGAATGGATAACGCCGATTTCAATTTTTGCAGATTTTCTAAATAGTGTTCTTGGTACGTTTGCACATTGTCGGA
>JAQTOT010000049.1 GCA_028713145.1 Methylococcales bacterium | reverse complement strand
TCAAAATTGCATTGCATTTGGTAATTCAAAAATAATTATGACCACTCAATCAAAACCTATCCGCCATTTACTCGGTATTTCAGGCGGCAAAGACAGCGCGGCATTAGCGATTTACATGCGTGACCGCGAACCAAATATAGAATACTTTTTTGCCGATACAGGCGCAGAACTGCCTGAAACATTAGAGTTTGTCGATAGGATGCAAGATTATTTAGGTAAGCGCATTGCACGCATCAATGCTGGGCGGGATTTTGATTATTATTTGAAATTAAATGGCAATTTTTTACCTACAGCGCGTTCACGTTGGTGTACAACAAACTTAAAATTGAAGCCGTTTGAACGTTTTGTTGGTGATGACCCTGTAATCAGTTACGCGGCAATTCGTGCCGATGAGCCTTATCGAACGGGTTATGTTTCAACGAAACCAAATATATCGGTACGTTATCCTTTTAAAGAAGACGGTATTGCTATCGATGATGTTAAAAAGATTTTGGATGATTCAGGTTTAGGGATGCCTAAATACTACGAATGGCGCAGTCGTTCAGGATGCTATTTTTGTTTTTTTCAACGAAAAAATGAGTGGATTGGTTTATCAGAACGACACCCAGAATTATTTGAAAAAGCAAAACAATTTGAGCTTTATCATAAGAATCTCGGACGTAATCACACATGGGTAGAAGATGAATCGTTAGAAGACATGCTTTTAAGAAAAGAGGAAATAAAAGAACAATTTTTGTTATCTCAACAAAATAAGCCACAACAAAAACCTAAAAGTTTAATGGCGAGTTTAGAGGATGACGATTCTGATGATGACGATGGCTGCTTAATTTGTTTCAAATGACTAACTGGGAAATTTTAAGTTTATTTGAAAATCTTAACGTCAGAATTGTTGGCGGGAAACCTGTTTTGTATAAACCTGTTTTGATTCTTTACGCACTGGAACAATGTCGCGTCAAAAATGAACGGTTGATGAACTTTGACCGTATCGAACGTAGTTTGAATAATATTTTTGATGAGTGTTTTCCAAATGAAGAACACAAAAATTTTCATTATGCTTTTGGACGATTAGAAAGAGATGGTATCTGGGAAATCTCAGATAATAAAAATTTACGACGCACCCATTCTGGCGATGTGTATAAGTCCGATTTATTGAAAAATAATATTGCGGGTGGTTTCACTAAAGATGTTTTTGAAGGTTTAACATCCGATTATTTTTTAATACGCGAAATTGGTGACATGATGCTTTACAAATACATCGATGATTCGGTTCACGAACACATTTTGAACAAAATAAAATACAAATAGGCAAGCGTATGGCATTGATTAGCAATGAAGGTGAACCCGTTTCAAAATGGTGGATTAAAAAAGCAATCGACATCATCAAAATTGATAGAGAAATTTTTTCGAATAGCAATATGCGTCGCGCTCGGCTTGAATTGATAGCTGGAAAAAATAGATTAGCCACAATTAAAGGCTGGATGATTGCGGCTCAAATTATAAAAAATGGCAGAACAAACAAAGAATATGAATTAACAAACTTTGGTTTAGCGATTTATAACAATGACCGAGAATTAGAAAAATCCTCAACGTGGTGGGCGTTTCATCTAGCAATTTGTTTTTCAGAAGTCAGTGAGCCGTATTCAAGTTTTTTCCTGAAATTAGATAATTTATCTAAAGATTGGACAAACGAAAAACAACTTATTGACGAAATACAGAAATCGCTAAAACAAGATAATGGCGAAGAATACAAAGATTCAACAATGGCATCGTTAGTAGGTAGCGTTCGTAAAATGTTTGTTAATGACCGCCCGTTAGAAGATTTAGGTTTGATTGAAGCCTCTGCTGGAAATACACAAATCCGCCTAGGTTCGCCCAAACTCACTGACGAAATTATCATCCACGCTTTAGCAATGATGCGTTTTCACCGATACAAAAGTACACCAACGGTTGATTTTTCGGAATTAACGAAAAGCGGACTGGGGCATTTTTTGTGTTGCTCACAAGTTGAATTACGCGAGCATTTAAAACGTATGAAACAATCACAAAAATGGTTCGCCTATTTTAACTACGACATGCAGGCAAATTTAGATTCCGTGTCGTTTAACGAATTATGTACACCTGATAAAACCGTGTTGTTGCTGTTGCAAGAAGGCGGCGATACTTGGCTTTAAACTTTTAAAAGAGGGAAATAAAAATGTATGCACATCGAATGATTCAAACGCTTAATGGTCTGCACGTTCAATTTGATTTACCGCCAGAATTTGCAAATTGTGAACAAGCTGAAATTATTGTTTTGCCTGCTTCAACATCAGTTGAATCTAAAAGCTGGGCAGAGCGCGTATTAGCATTAGCAGGAACACTTAGTGATGATTTTCCTGACGATATTACGGATGAAGATTTGGGCATTGATGCACCGCGTGAGGAATTAGACTGATGGTTTATTTGTTAGACAGCAATATCTGCATCGCGTGGCTAAAAAATCACGAAGCTGTCATTGAGAAAATTATTGATGCAGGTGAAAACAAGATTTGTTTGTGTGCGCCAGTCAAAGCAGAACTATGGTATGGCGCGTGTAAAAGTCAGAGGTTAGATAAAAATAAAGTAAGTTTAGAGTGGCTATTTAGTGATTTCCCTAGCTTTCCATTCGATGACGACGCAGCGTTTCATTTTGGTGAAATTCGTGCCTATTTGACTAAAAAAGGCACACCTATTGGTTTGTTTGATATGCAAATCGCCGCGATTGCCTTGGCTCACGATTTAACCGTCGTCACGCATAACACTCGTGAATTTGAACGTGTGCCAAATTTAAAATTGGAAGATTGGTTGTTGTAATCATGTTTGCTATGCAACTCCACGACATTTTTGCTCACTATCACGCGCCGAATGTGCGCTACAAACATGTAGCCTTTTCGAGCAAAAACTTTTCCGTTTTAAAAACCTTGCAACAAACACTGCCAGAAATCTTGCCCGATTATGAAATTTGGGACGAATTTCAATCTGAACATGCCATGCCAACACAAGGCTGTTCACGTTTCGATTTTCTCAAGCAAACGTTTCATCACACAAAACCGCTTCTTATTTTTTATCCCGATGCGTGGTTACGACATTGGTCATTGCAAGACCAACAAGCCTTTTGGGCGCAATTAAGTACGCAATATGGCGGTAAAAATATCGTCGTGCTTTTTGAAGAAACCCACGACTTTACCAAACAAAATAATCATTATTTTTTGCCAAACAAATTACCTAACACAGAAATCACGTTATGGATTTCTACTAAAAATACTCTCGCAGATTAAGGATAAATCATGACTTTGCTTGCCGACATTATTCAAATTAACCAGCAACAAACCGATGCGGCAATCGATTTTAATCGTGATTTTAAACGGGCAAATTTAATCAGTGGTTTCTCGCCGACAAAATCGACCATCAACGTTTTTGAACATCTCAACGCCGCCGTCCAACGCAATGCAAAACAACAGCAACGCGCTATCAATTTACACGGCTCTTACGGTTCGGGGAAAAGTCATTTAGCAGTTGTCTTAGGTCAATTATTGCAACACGGTTGTGACGGCGCAGGTTTTGATGAATTATTTAAACGCATTGAACATTTCACTTCACCACAACTGGCTCAAATTTTAAAAAACACGTTATTAGCATCCACCGATAAAGATGCACGTCCTTATTTAGTTGTTTTTTTAAATGGTTCGCCTGCGGCTTCCATTCCTGATGCGTTAATGGAAAATTTATGTGATGCACTCAAACAGCATCCAACGTTAAACCTCGAAAACATCTTGCCCAAAACCGAATACGAAGTGTGCGTAAGTTGTTTTAATGACATGGTTTTGCACACGCCCGAACTCGCTACGGCGGATTTGCCAACGCATTTGACCCATGATTTTTTAACAACCCGCGAAATGATTGTTGGTTTAGAACGCCACAATTCCCTCGCGCTAAAAACGTTCAAAGCGTGGTATAGCCACGTTGTTTATGGACAAACCTTTAATCCCGCGAGTCACGGCAGTAAAAACTTCATTGAAGCCTACGTTGAAGCAGGAAAAAATCTGGCAACGCAACATCACTTTGGCGGCATTGTGGTGATTTGGGATGAATTCGGTTTTGCTCTCGAAGATTTACTCGCCAATCCAACCCGTTCAAGCCAACACGAAATTAAAGCCTTAGAAAGTTTTGTGCAAACGGCGTGTTCCCCCGATTTAGGACACACCATTTTTATGGGTTTAACGCATATTTCCTTTACGGAATACGCCGAACGCGCTGGCGCGACCGAATCTGAAAAAGGCTTGCTCGAACAAATTACGGGACGTTTCACAACCTATAAAGTCGAACTCAATGCCGCCGAATCAGAAGGCTATCATTTACTGGGAATACAACGCGCTTGGACACAAACGGGCAAACAACTTTTAGAAAATCAACAAAATGCGAAACAGCACATTTTAGAATTGTGTCAGCATCTCGCGTTATTCAATCAACTTGGCGACCATTTGAATGATGTGTTACTCGATGTTTATCCTTTGCATCCGATAACGGCCGCTGGTTTATTTGCGTTATCAGGACTTGCGGCGCAAAACAATCGCACTGCGCTGACCTTTTTTAGAGACAACGCACCCGATTTTTTGCAACGTGAAATTGATTCGGCGGGTTTATTTCACGATGAGTTAATTCGTTTGCCTGCGTTGGTCGATTATTTTGAAAAAAGTTTGAAAAAACTCGCCGCGTGGGAACGTTACCATCAAGCGATTGGTTCAATTCAAAACACGTTATCGCCTGACGAAATTGCCTCGAAAAAAGCGATTCTCAAATTATGTTTGCTCGCGCAATTATTGGGTGAACAATTCCAAACGACCGAACATTTTTTAGCCATTGCCTTATACGACAACGATTACAGCGCACAACTGAGCGATGATTTAGCGTATTTAAAAGGTGCTGAATTGGTGTGGAAAAATGCCGTCACTGAACAATGGACGTTAAGCGGCGATTCGGGCATTGATGTCGAAGGCGAAATCGAAAAAGCCCGAAAAAATTTCACAGGTCACTCGCCGCGTCAACTTTTCGAAACGCATCTTGCAATGCGAGAGGATTTGTTACCGCAAATAGGTGAACATGATTTAGAACCTTCCGATGCAGGAATTGTGCGGTCTTATCGCGTGGATTTGTTATTTCCACCGCTGACAAATCCGTTAAAAATCGATAATCCCTTATTGAGCGCACACATTTATTTGGTATTTGCAAAAAATGACGATGAGGTTGAAGCCGTCAAAGCGAAAATTCAAGAAACGCCCGTTACCAATCTTTATTTTTGGTTGCCCCGTTCAGGCATACGCGCCGAATCGGTCACAATCGAAGATAGAAATGTTGGCTTGAGTGAATTGTTAGGACGTTATTTGGCGATTGAGTATTTGCAAAAACAAGCAGGCATTTCAGACGATTTTCGTCGTCAATTAACGGCGAAAGGTGAAAAAAATCGTCAGCAATTACTTTCGATTTTAAAAACGTTATTCGGTCGAGAAGGTTTGCAAAATGGTAAAAGCCAAATTTTCAAAGCAGGAAACGCCGATGCACTGGATTGTCAAAGTTGGCATGATTTAAGGCATCATCTTAGCGACGTTGTCGCGCAAACGTATCCGCACGAGATTTCGATTCGCGCCATGAATATGAATCGTCTTGCTCACGAAAAATATACGGGCAGTCAAATCGTGAAAGATATTGTCGAACGCGTTTTGCATTTTGAGGATAATCCAACGTATCAAACGGATTTGTTAGGCGAAAACGAAAGCAGTCAAGCCGCCGCGCTTATCGATGGCATTTTGGGCGCAAATCATTTGTTTGAACATCGTGCAAATGGTTGGAATATCAAGAAAATAGACGAAACCACAGGAAACGTTCACGCCATTTTGAAATTGATTCACGACGCGCTACTGTCTAAACGAAATCGTGATAATCCTTATTTTCTCAGTAAATTACGCGCCGAGTTAATCGCGCCACCTTATGGAATCCCCGCGTGTAATTTAGCGATTTTAGCGGCAGTGGCAATTCGTCACGAAATCAAACGTTTGCGTTGGAGTAGCAAAGAAACGGATTTTGCTCAAAATTTAACGGACGCATTCAAAGCGGACAGTAAATTGAGCCTCAGACTGTTTGAATTTAGTCCAAAACAAGTCGATGTTTTAAATGCTGTCGGCGATTATTTTTCGTTACTTCCCGACTTCAATCAAACCCGCGAAGAATTTGCACAGCAATGTTGTTTTCAATTGCGTGATTTTGTAAAAGGACAATCCGAAGCGGTTAAACACTCACGGCAACTCAGTGAAAAAACACAACGTCTAGTAAAATTTTTCGACTTAGTCGGTAAATCACAGCAAGACACCGCCGAATTTTTAATCGAATTAGTCGGAACAGAATTTGGGTTATTGAAGGTTATTTTGGATGATTTTACAAAAGTTGAAGATGCCAAACGGTTTGAAATTGAACAAAGTTGGCGGCAGTTTTTAACTCAGATTGAATCGAATAAAGCAGATTTAATTTTGCGTTTAACCCATGAACGCGCCACGCTCACGGCAAAAAAATTGGGTGAATTATTAAATCAGGCTCAGAATTCCATCGATGACTTAACGCAAGCCTTGTTAAATAAACCGTTTGAAATGTGCAACGATATGGATATTGGTAAATTTCAAATGTGTTTAGAAACGCACATTGATTATCACCCTCCCCGTCCGCCGCAAGCTCCCATTTTACCGCCACCGATTATTTCGCCTGTGTCAAAAACGCCTTCGTTAATCGATACGTTGCGTCAGCAGATTGAAGCGTTGCACTTGCCACGTCACGAAATAAAACACGCCTTAGAACAATTGCTCAACGACTATCGAGATTAAGTTATGCCCGTTCAATTGATTGTCGATTGTTTTGGCATTGATACCGAAGACGCAATTGTGGTGGGTAAAACCGAAGACGAGATTAACGCGCTTCGCCTCGCCATTCGTGAACATTTAGCCACCCAAAACCCAGCGTTATTGCGCTTGCGTCTAACACATTTAGCGTTGCTCAAACATTTTAAATTTGACGGCATGAATGATGTTTTGCCAACCAAAACGCTTTTGCCACGAGCATTGCTTGCTGAACGTCTAAAAATAAAAATTCCCGATTGGCTCACGGACGAGTGGATTGTTGAATTGGGTTTATTAAAAAATTCAACGCTTGCGTCTGACAATAATTCGTCGTTTGAAACTCAAATTTTGATGGCATGTGATGTTAATTTTTTGTGTGGCGATAATTTTTATGCGTTTGTCAGCGCATTAAATCTTCAACCTGCGATTTTTTTGGAATTATTAAAAATCGAAACTATCCAGACGCGCTTGATTTCCCATCTCACGACGAATTTAAAAATCGATAATGAAAATGCAACGTTGTTCATTATTGAATTAACGAAAAGTAGTGCTATTGAATCGTTTTTAGAAAATTTCGCTTATCAACAAACCCTCGCGCTATTACGGCAAAAAATTCGTGATTACGCTTTGCATTTTGCGTTGCCTGCACAAACTTTTTCTGCCTCCTTATTAAACGCTTTGCCGTTATTGCCGTTGTCCGAAACGCAAGCGCGACATCTTCCAACGGATTTAATTGAAATTCTCAAAATTGTGGCGCGAAAAATTTTGCATAAAGAAATCGACGCAAAAGCATTGACCGAATTTGTGATGGCGGATTGGGAAAGTCTTTGGTTGGAATTGAATTTGTTGTGTGATGAATCGCCGCAACTTATCACACCTGATTTACTCGCTTGTTGCCAACGTTTTGAAAGCGCAGATGCACAAACGTTTTTGCAAAAAATCGAAAATTATTTGGCAATTTCGCATTATCGTCATTTGTCTGAAACGGCGAGCGTTGAAGAAACATTAGATTGGAGCGTGGGTTATTTTGATTATTTGCGAACTGTTTTACTGAGCAAACAACCGCTTGATGAATTCATTAACGTCAGTTTTACAGATTGGTTGATTTCACAACCTAGCCGTATTGCGCGTTCTGAATCGGATTGGCGTTTTTGTTCGTCGCAAATTCAACGTTATTTAGACGGTGGTTATTTAGTGATTGTTACCGTCGTCGATGCGTTGGCGGCGTTGAATCAAGACATTTTGCTCGATGAACTTGCAACGCTAAATAATTTAACCGTTGTTGCTGACACACTTTTTGCACCACTTCCCACGCTTACCGACATTGGAAAACTCGCTGTTTTAACGGGTAAACCAACGTATTCTTTGCCGAATAATTCCGAAATTGCATTGCAACAAACCTATCAAACGTCGCTAAAAATCATCAAAAGTTGGGAAGACGATAATCTCAACACGCCGATTACTGAACAAACGAATCTAGTAGTATTTTTCGAAAATCGAATCGATGAACGGTTGCACGATGCAAGCAGTTTTGAAAAACACCGTGCCGATATTTTGCCTATTGCACGGCAACTCAAAACATCGATTCAAAATTGGCTCAAAGATGCCGCACATCGCGACGTGGTATTTTTTATCACAGCTGATCATGGCATGACCGTGACAAATGGACGTTATGACGGCGAATCGTTAGGCGAAATCAAAGACCGCATTTTCAAACTCAAACGCCGCGAAACGTTGCCCGATGAGTTTGTTTTCATCAATCAAGACAGTAAAGACGATTACGCTGTGCCGAAAACACGTTTAGGTTTAACGAATTCGGTGTTAGTACACGGCGGTTTAACGCCTGAAGAAGTTTTAATCCCCTTTATCAAATTGATTCGCCCGACATTTGAAGCGAACAAATTGCCTGTTGAAGCGGAAATCACCAGCGACTGCTTGCGTTTAAGCGATAAATTCTGGCAACTCGATGTACGTTTAAGCGCGTCGGTACAGGTTGAAACAGTGCGTTTAAATTTAGAACCGCCGTTTAAACTCGAACTGCGCGAACCGATTGATATTATTCGCGCCCAAAAATCACACACCGTCACATTGAAATTTTATGCGGATAACGATGATATAGAAGGTACGGTTGTTTTATTAGAGCTAGGCTTGCAATTTGAACGACATGGCGCACGCGAAGCCCTTAAAAAATCCTTGTCGGTTAATTTTCCAGCCTCTTTTTTAGCGCGTGACAGCAGCGCACAAAGTTTTGAGGATATGTTTTGAACAGCGAAGAATTAGACCAAAAAATTTGCGCCACATTTGGCGATTTAGTAATTGATAAAGCCTTAGTGCGTGCGCTGAAAATACGCGATAAACGCACGATTCCCAGTTTTGTCGAGGAATGGCTAATTTCACGTTTTCAACGTCCTGACAAATCGAATGCTGAAATTTACCAAGATGTGACGGCGTTTATGAGTAAGCATTTGCCATCAAAAACGGAGAAAGAACGCATCAAACATCAGCTTCAATCTGGCGAATCGTTGGTAATTTTAGACCGTTTTGACGTGCGAATTGACATTAAAAACAATCGAAAACTATTAAACATTCCCTGCCTCGAAGAACCGAATGCGCGTGTGGCGAATGAGGTTATCGATAAAAATCCGATTTTGTTAGAAGGCGGGCAATGGGGCGCGGGTCGTTTAATTTATCGTACCGAAGGGAAAAATTATGTCATTGAAATGATTGAATTCAATCCGATGCAATCGGGCAAAGTGCGTTTAGAACAATTGATAAAAGCGCGTGAACAATTTTCAACGCGCGAATGGATTTATTTGTTGTTGCGAACAATGGGGTATGAGCCATTTGCTTACACGCAAGCGCAACAAAACAATTTGATTTTGCGCTTATTGCCGTTGGTGCAAAACAATTTGAACATGATGGAACTAGCGCCAAAAGGCACGGGGAAATCTTTTATTTATTCAAATCTTAGTCGTTATGTTTGGTTAAACAGCGGTGGCGCGTTGACACAAGCGCAATTGTTTAAAAACATGAATACCAAAGAAATTGGTTTAATGGGACGTTACGATTTATTGGTTTTAGACGAAGGACAATCGATTAACTTCAAAGGTGCAGACGATATTCATGCGAAATTCAAAGATTATTTGGAATCGGGGCATTATTCGGTTGGCAATGACAAAATTACGAGTGAATGTGGGTTGATGATTCTGGCAAACATTGATTTGTATGACAATGCGCCGCGCCAAAGTGATTACATTCGCCACTTGCCTGAGATGTTTCATGACAGCGCGTTGATGGATCGATTTCACGGCATTATTGCGGGTTGGGAAATTCCGCGTTTTATGACCGAAAGTGCTGCGCTTGGTGTAGGAATGAAAGCGGATGTGTTTGGCGAATACTTGCATCAACTTCGGATTGTCAGTCATGTTGAATTTCCGTTTGGCGAATGTCCAAATTTGAAAGGTGATAACCGAGACGTGAAAGCGGTGACACGCATCGCCACAGCATTATCAAAGTTATTGCTTTTAAATCCTGACCATCCTGATTATGAAACTTACGTTTTAAATCCTGCAAAAGCCTTGCGGCAACGGGTTCGTTCGCAATTGGCTGAACTTGATCCGCATGAGTTTTCTGGAAATTTAAATGTTTCACTTTGAATAACAACAATTAACCATGCCCTATAAAAAAATCTACCTAGACTACGCCGCCACACCCCCCGTTGCGCCCGAAGTGATTGAAACACTTATCACGCATTTTCGCGCAACGGACAGTTTTGCAAATCCGTCATCCATCCAACATGGTTTTGGTGAAACCGCGCAAAGTCTTGTCGAAAATGCTCGCCAGCAAATCGCCACGCACTTAAATTGCAATGCGAAAGATTTAATTTTCACGTCAGGCGCGACCGAGGCAAATAATTTTGTTCTCAAAAACGTGGCGACGCGATTTAAAGAATTCGGTCAACACCTAATTACCAGCGCAACCGAACATAAATCGGTACTGGATTGTTGTCGATTTTTAGAAACACAAGGTTTTCAAGTCACTTATTTGAAACCTGATAATTCTGGTTTGATTAACCTTGAAGAATTAGCCGACAGCATTACCGAGAACACGTTATTGGTTTCCATCATGCACGTTAATAATGAAACGGGCGTGATTCAACCGATTGAAAAAATAGCCGAAATTACGCAACAACGTGGTGTACTTTTTCATGTTGATGCGTCGCAAAGTGTCGGGAAACTCGAAATCAATTTAGCCAAAATACCGATTAGTTTTTTATCTTTTTCAGCACACAAATTTTATGGCGTTAAAGGTATTGGCGGCGTGTTTGCGCGAAATTGTGCCAAGTTAAAATTGCCGCCTTTAATTCATGGCGGTGGACAAGAAAATGGTTTGCGTTCTGGCACATTGCCGACGCATCAAATTCTGGCAATGGCAACCGCGTTGGAGCTTGCTTACCAAAATCAAACAAACGATTATCAACATGCCATTACATTAAAACAACGATTGCTTTCACACCTTCAGGAATTAGAAGGCATAACGTTAAATGGTTCACAAACAGCCACTTTGCCTAACATTGTGAATTTGAGTTTTGAAGGCGTGAGCGCAGATTCATTGATTATCGCGTTACGCGACGATGTCGCAATCGCCTCAGGAAGTGCATGTAATTCGGGAGCAATGGAAGCCTCTTATGTTCTGCGAGCAATGGGTATTGAAGGTGAACAACTTTATGGCGCAGTGCGTTTGAGTTTTGGGCGTTACACAACGCTGGAGGATATGGATTATGCGGCGCAACGGTTGTGTGAAGAAGTGACACGACTTCGACAATTCACAAAAAATTAAAACACAAAAAAATTAAAGTCCGTTGTTTAGCGATATAATTCGCGGTTGAAAACAATTTATTAAAATTCAAAAAGGAAAAATCATGAGCAATTTACCAAAATGTCCAAAATGTAGCAGTGAATTCACTTACGAAGATGGTGAAATGCTTATTTGCCCAGAATGTGGAAATGAATGGGATAAAAATGCCGCTACTGACGTTGAAGAAGAAAAAGTCGTCAAAGACGCAAACGGCAATGTTTTAAAAGACGGTGACATGATTACCGTAATTAAAGATTTAAAAATCAAAGGTTCATCATCGGTTGTCAAAGTCGGCACAAAAGTAAAAATTATCCGTTTAGTGGATGGCGACCACGATATTGATTGCAGAATCGAAGGCATTGGCGCGATGCAATTAAAATCGGAATTTGTCAAAAAAGTATCATAAAACGTTTAGAGAATTTTCAAAATGGCACTTTATGTTTATAAATTCGGCGGCACGTCGGTAGGTTCGGTCGAACGTATCAAAGCCGTCGCCGAGCGAGTTAAAAAAGTTCATGACGCAGGCGATTCGTTAGTTGTTGTGTTATCTGCAATGAGCGGCGAAACCAATCGTTTAATTGGTTTAGCCAAAGAAATGCAAGAACATCCAAACGAACGCGAATTAGATGCAATGGTTTCAACAGGCGAACAAGTCACCGTTGCTTTGCTGAGTATGCGTTTGCATGAATTAGGTTGTCCTGCGTGTTCATACACAGGAACGCAAGTCAAAATTTTAACTGACAGCAGTTTTACCAAAGCCCGAATCAAAGACATCGATGACAAACGTATTCGCGCAGATTTAGCCGAAGGCAAAGTTGTTGTGGTTGCAGGTTTTCAAGGCGTTGACGAAGACGGCAATATCACAACCTTAGGGCGTGGCGGTTCAGACACCACCGCCGTTGCATTAGCAGCGGCATTGAAAGCTGATGAATGTCATATTTATACCGATGTTGATGGCGTTTATACCACTGACCCGCGCGTTGAACCCAAAGCGCGTCGTTTAGACAGAATTACGTTTGAAGAAATGCTCGAAATGGCGAGTTTAGGTTCAAAAGTGTTGCAAATTCGTTCGGTTGAATTTGCGGGAAAATACAATGTTGCATTGCGCGTATTGTCTTCGTTTGCAGAAGGCAATGGCACGCTAATTACTTATGAGGAATCACAAATGGAAAGTGCGTTAATTTCAGGTATTGCTTTTAATCGTGACGAAGCGAAATTAACCATTACGGGCGTGCCTGATTTGCCAGGAATTGCGTTTAAAATTTTAGGACCAATTGCGGATGCAAATATCGAAGTCGATATGATTGTGCAAAATATCGCGGCCGATGCGACGACTGATTTTACTTTTACCGTGCATCGCAATGATTTTGCGCGAGCAAAAACGATTTTAGAGTCAATTTGTGCCGACTTAGGTGCGCGAAAAGTAACTGGCGATAATAACATTGTCAAAGTCTCAATTGTTGGGGTTGGTATGCGCTCACATGCGGGAATTGCGAGTACGATGTTTAAAACGCTTGCTGACGAAGGCATTAACATTCAAATGATTGCGACATCTGAAATCAAAATTTCAGTTGTCGTTGATGAAAAATATTTAGAGCTAGCGGTACGGTCGTTGCACAGTGCATTTGGTTTAGAACAAGCGTAAATGCAATTTACACTTTATTATTTTTCATATTTTGTTATACTTTCGCGGTCTTGATTGTTCTTCGCTACTTTCAGTAGCGAAGAGTTCAAATTATTAGAGGGAGTTAATTATGCTTATCTTGACTCGTAGAGTTGGAGAAACATTGATGATCGGTGACGAAGTCACAGTCACTGTTTTAGGCGTTAAAGGCAATCAAGTTCGCATTGGTGTAAATGCACCAAAAGAAGTTTCAGTTCATCGTGAAGAAATTTACGATCGAATCAAAAAAGAGCAGAATGATTCTGCTTCTTCATTTCAAACCGAAGATTAGTAAGTAAATTCGGAGAGTTGGCCGAGAGGCTGAAGGCGCTCCCCTGCTAAGGGAGTATGGGCTTTAACTCCCATCGAGGGTTCGAACCCCTCACTCTCCGCCACTTGTAGCTATTTTATTCATTTTCTTTTTCATCGATATGACAAACATTTGTCACGATTAGTGATTTTGAATGTTCATGCTCTAAATCTCTTCCCTTTCTGTATGCCTTTGACCATGTTGATTGTGGTGCTGTCAAAAATATCGTGAAATACCCATAATACTCATCTAACGAAAATAAATACTATCAGCACACATTTATTTTTATGAAAAACACTAGCAATTTTAAAAAATGTTGTTATAATGGACATTCTTTGCCGGGGTGGCGGAACTGGTAGACGCGCTGGATTCAAAATCCTGTGAGGGTGACTTCGTGCCGGTTCGATTCCGGCCCTCGGTACCAAATGCGTATCTGAACAAGGTGCAAAGAAATTTAAAGCTCGTAAGCTATTCGTAGCCTACGAGCTTTTTTATTGCCTTCAAAAATTGTGTTTTTTTCAAATGAAAGCTATTTTGCAAGTGAATTTTTTACACGCTTGGCAATTATAATCGACCAAATTAACACCCAAATTGAAAAAAGCAACAACACGATAATGGGCATATTCAAAACTCGCGTTGCATGAACATTCGTTTCAGACAACGCCTCAAGCTCGTGAGCCACTGGCAAATCAAGCATCACATCTTTGGACATTGGCGGATAACACACCCCCCGTTCGGCGCAACCTTGAAAATACGCGCGTAATTTCACCGTTTGCTTGCCGTGGTCTTCTCGCAAAAGCGGCACATCAAAATGCAACGATTCTGAAAATATTTCTACTTTACCAAAGGCTTCATCCTGTTTGGGCAAACCATTTGGTACAAAATAATCATTCAATTTCGTGCCTTCGCTATTTACAAGTTCGAGCTTTATTTTTTCACGATACAAATAATAAGTAGGCGCAATTTCCCAATTTACATACAGCGTATTGCCATTCTTGACGCTAGCTGAAAATTCAAATGCTTGCTCAGGTTCGAGTAATTGCTCACCAAATACATTCAATTTTGCTGCCGCGACATTGCGAACTAATTGCTCAAGCGAATCATCGGCAAAAATCGATGCGTTAAAGGAAAAAATAGTTAAAAAAACTAAGACGAAACGTGACATGAGCTAATCCAGTTTAAGTAATAGGGCAAACCTTGCTCAACTGGCAAGGCGATAATTTCAGGTATTTCATAAGGATGAATCGATTTTAACCAATTTTCAATTTGCGCGTAGTAATTTGCCTGTGCTTTGATAATTAGTAAATGCTCTTGCGCGATTTCGATTTCGCCTTGCCACGCATAGACCGAAGTCATTGCAGGCAAAATGT
>JAQTOT010000048.1 GCA_028713145.1 Methylococcales bacterium | reverse complement strand
CCATTGTGTTTAGCTTGATAAAGGGCAATGTCAGCTTTGTCAATTAACTCATCGGCATCGATGCCATGTTGCGGGTAGAATGCAATGCCAATACTCGTTCCAATCTGCACATTATTGCTTTGCGCTAACACAAAAGGTTTCGAGAGTGTTTCAATCAACGCATTCGCCACACGAGCCGTATCGTCTAGCGAATGAATGTTGGCAAGTAATACCACAAATTCATCTCCACCCAAACGTGCAACAGTGTCATGCTCACGCAAACGCGCTTTGATGCGTGCTGCGACTTGTATCAATAATGCGTCACCCGCCCGATGACCTAGCGTGTCGTTGACGGGTTTGAATTTATCCAAATCCATGACCATCACCGCAAATTGTTTTTGTTCACGATGACTAAAACTAATCGCGTGTTTCAATTGTTCGGTAAGCATTCGACGATTGGGTAACTGCGTTAATGCGTCAAAATAGGCGAAATTGTGAATAATGGCTTCGGCTTCTTCACGCTCGGTAACATCTTGATTGATGCCGACAAGACGCAACGGCGCGCCCTTTTCATCGCGATAAAATTGCGCTAACGCCTGCACGGTTCTGATTTTTCCATCGGGGCGTTGAATGCGAAAACGGGTGTCGAAGGCTTTGTGTTCTTCGATAGCCGCGTGTAATTCATATTCTGCTTTTAACAAATCTTCAGGCAATACGGCGTGTTGCCATACCTCATAAGCTAAATTACGGTTTTGCGGGTCAACGCCATAAATCGCATACATCGAATCATCCCAACGCAATTCGTTGGTCGTTAAGTCGTAATTAAACACACCTAATTTTGCAACACTGACCGCGTCTTGGAATAACAATTGTGATTCTTCTAATTCGCTCGTTCTTTCCTTAACACGCTCTTCCAATAAATTGCGCTCTTGAGCGAGTTCTAAGGTGAGTTTTTTACTTCGTTGCACGCTGCGAATCAGCATCACAATCAACAATGTCTCTACCAATATGGCAAATGACATGAAAATATACCAACGATAAACGTAAAAAGGCGATTCGGGACGATTGACAATAGTGCTATTGGGTGGCAGGTTTTTCTCTGAAATATGCCAACGTTTTAATGCGTTGTAATCGAAAAAATACCCGCGTACTTCAGCATCGTATTCTTCTACGCTAGTTGGCACTTTAAGACCAAGTATCAGGCGACCAATGATGTCACCTTCTTGTTTGATGTTTCGCAAATATCCGCCAACAACACCTAAACCAAGATAAGTATCATCATGAACAAAAATAGGGGCTGAGGCGACTTGTGCTAATTGTTTAATTACGTCAACGGGAAGTTTGCGCTGTCCCAACTTATCAACGCCGACGGGAAAATAGAGCATCACGGTATTTTCAGGTAGCAGTTTTGAACGGTTATAAAGTTCATCAAAACTAAAATCGTTCCAAATTTCGATGGCAGCTTTGGGTGAAAAAAACCGTTTAATTGCCTTAAAATCGTCAATCAGCTTCGAGGGATAGCCACTGGATTTATCAGGCACAACGACAATCAGCCGTTCTGTATTTGGCAACACGGCTGAAATCACATCAAAAAGTCTCAAAATGTTGTTTGGATTGTTTGTGGTGTGTTGAATAGTATTAGTCAATCCTGAAACTCTGACTTGGTAATGGGGCGCATCAGCAAAAAATTCTGGATGTCGACTCAATAAATTGTCGGCGGTTGGCCCGACTGTCACGACCATATCTATTTTGACATCAGCATATTTTGCGTTCCATAACCCAATGAAGTATGTATCTAATTTTTCTTTAGTAATGTTTAAACGATAGTCATCTATGTATTCTTCATAGACTTCGACATGTTCATTTTCGGGTTTTGATAGTTTGAGTCGTTCTTGAAAACCTTCTCGAATTTTTATGTGAGAAGGAACACTGCTATGACCTGAATAAACGATTAACGTATTGTGTTTTAATGTTTTTTCTTGCGTGACAGGATGCTCAGGCACGCTCGCTGCCGATACCTGCGTACAGAACTCAAAAATACTTAGAAAAAATAACGCAATCGGAAAGTGCATCGTTTGTTGTTTAACGGGTGATTTGAATTAGGGCATTTTTTATGTGACTATTTGTACGAGAATCACAACATAAAGAGGGTGGGATGCGTTCATTATACTTAAATTTTATTTCAATCAGTTTTCTTTTCGTTATTTCACAGATGTCATCTGCCGACGATACAATTGATGAAGTATTTCCCCCAATAACAATTATCCAATCTCGTCAAACTTTAGATGAATATCCTAGTCAACACAGCGACATCTACAATGCTAAGAAATTAGAGGCGGGGCATGAACGCTTAATTGACGATGTGTTGAGTGGTGAAAAAGGCATTTCAATTACAAAACCAGGGACGCAAGGTACGGGGAGAATTTATTTACGAGGTGTTGGTGGACGTGGTTTGATTACGTTAGATGGCATTCCCGTTGCCGAAACGCTACCGAATGCAATGAATTTAGCGATGTTAATCCCTGACGGTTTAGACGAAATGGAAGTTACACGCGGTTTTTCACCAGCGTCGAGAGCATTTTCGGCATTAGGTGGTGCGATTCGTTTAACGTCGCGCGAGGCGATAGATAATAGCGGTGATGTGCGTGTTGAAGGCGGAACGTATGGTTTTTTAAAAGAAACCTTGCGAACCAATTTTGCTAGCGACCATGCACGTTTAGCCGTGACCGCAAATCGTAGTGATACTTTCGATGGCGCGTGGCAAGCAGACTTTAAAAATGGCAATTCAGAACGTGACCCATTCCATGATACGCAAGTGATGTTTAAAGCGGGTGTCGATATAACGAATGCTATTTTGTGGGATGGTTCGATGATTTATCGTAAATCAAATCACAGCGCAGATGCTGGCGGATTGAAAAACGGTATTCTGAAACAAAGCGATGACAAAAAATCGTTTTTAGTCGATGAAGGTTGGTTTGCACAAAATACGCTCAAAGCCAAAATCAACGAAACATGGATTTCGCGTTTGCAATTGGGATTTACGAAAAATGATACAGATGTCCCACAATCGTCGATTACGCCTGTGATAAAAAGTGATTTTTATTCGGTGCGTTGGGAAAATGATGGGCAACTTTGGCGCGACAATGACAATTCGTTTAATGTGATTTGGGGCGCAGAAGAACGTTATGAAACGGCATCTGCGCCATTGGCAAACAGAGAAATTCCGCCAAAATTAACGGGCGTAACGGTGTCGCAACATCGTCATCAAGAAGCGGGATTTTTAGATAATCGTTTCACTTATGGTTTGTTTAGCGGTGATTTGGGAATTCGTTATGAAAGTTATGAACGTTATGGCAACCATGCACTTTTGCATTTAGGCACTGCTTGGCAATTATCAAAAACCTTGAAACTCACTACGAATGCGGGTAACGGCTTTCGAATGCCGAGTTATCAAGAGCTGCTATTTCCCATTGTTGGTAATTTGAATTTGAAACCCGAAAGTAATATCGGTGGCGATTTAGGTTTGGAATGGCAAGCGTTGTCGAATCTGAAATTAAACGCCACGGGATTTTATTCGCATTATTCGGACATGATTGTGTTGGCGTATAACACAAAGCCCCCGTGTGGAAACGTTTGCTTAACAAGTATTGATGATTCAATTGTCGCAGGCATGGAAACAGGCGGTGAAATTACCTTTAATCCGCAATGGCGCGGCGGTTTTGCTTATACTTTTACCGACACGGAAAACTTAGCAAACCACAAAGCCATTCCATTTCGTCCTAGCCATGTTTCGCGAATTTGGAGCGAATGGAAATCGGCGAATTTGCCCTTAACTTTGTGGTCAGAAGGGATTTATCAGAACCAAGCACAACAAAATATCGCAAACAATCTTCCAGTTGATGCAAATTTTCGCATTAACCTTCACGCCAATTATCAAGTTTCGCCAGAGTTGAGTTTGTATGTGCGAGGTGAAAATTTAACTAACAATACTTCGCAAATGATGTTTTCTTATAACCAAACGGGGACGATGGTATCTGGTGGGATTGCATTGAAATTATGGTGATTTTTGCCATTAGTCGCGCCAAAATCCTCAAGGAATGCGATAATGGTCGCCGATTATTTTAACTTTCGGAATTTTTCCCATGATTGAAAACTTAAATCCGCAACAAACGTGGGATTTTCTGCAACAAAATCCAAATGCAGCTTTGATTGATGTTCGCACAAAAATGGAACATTTGTTTGTGGGGCATCCACCAAAAGCCATTCATATTCCTTGGAAAGAAGCTCCTGATTGGCAACTCAATCCCAATTTCGTTGCACAAGTGCGTCAAGTTGTCTCGAATCCCAATACGCCGATTTTATTGCTTTGCCGCAGCGGTCAACGTTCAATGGAAGCGGCTGTGTTGCTTGAACAATCGGGTTACACGCATTTAATCAATATCGCAGAAGGTTTTGAAGGCGCGTTAGATGAAAACAAACAACGCGGCAACGTGAATGGCTGGCGATTTGCGGGTTTGCCTTGGCAACAGAGTTAATCTATGAGTGTTTCAAGCCCCTATTTCGAGCAAATTCAACTCGAACTCGCACAAACCCCGAATGAATATCTTCCTGCGTTGCTAAACATTATTCATAACTTCCGCGAAAGTATTTGTTTAAATAGTGCTGAGGAAAGTTTCGCCGCAGGTTGGGCAGATTTGAAAGCAGGACGGTATGAATCGATTGATACGTTATGGGATAACATTGACTGATGGCGTTTTCGATTTTTTATACATCCGAATTTAAGCGTGATTTGAGAAAACTAAACAAAAAATATCCGAGTTTGAGAAAAGATTTAGACGATTTTATTCAAGCGTTAAACGCAGGCGAATTAGTCGGCGATTTGATTCCACAAATTAGCCATCCAGTTTATAAAGTCAGAATCAAAAACAGTGACAATAACAAAGGCAAAAGTGCGGGATACCGTATAATTTACTATGTTCAAATTCCCGATAGTGTTGTTTTAATTACGCTCTATTCAAAATCTGAACAAGGCGACATTAGTACAAAAGCCCTTTGCGACATTATCAAAAACAACCCAATTTTATTTAACTAAGAGTACAAAAAGTGATTGAAAAACTAAGAAACATTGCAATTATTGCCCACGTTGACCACGGTAAAACCACGCTTGTGGACAAATTATTGCAACAATCAGGAACCTTTGCCGCGCATTCAAAAGTGACTGAACGCGTCATGGATTCCAACGACATTGAAAAAGAACGCGGCATTACCATTTTGGCAAAAAATACGGCGTTAGATTGGAACGGCTACCACATCAACATCGTAGACACCCCAGGACACGCCGACTTCGGCGGTGAAGTAGAACGTGTTTTATCGATGGTGGATTCAGTATTATTACTCGTTGATGCGGTTGATGGCCCGATGCCGCAAACCCGTTTCGTAACGCAAAAAGCGTTCGCTTTAGGTTTAAAACCAATCGTTGTTATCAACAAAGTTGACCGCCC
This sequence comes from Methylococcales bacterium, assembly GCA_028713145.1. GTDB lineage: Bacteria > Pseudomonadota > Gammaproteobacteria > Methylococcales > Methylomonadaceae > UBA10906. The sequence continues at coordinate 9,671 of JAQTOT010000048.1, read as the reverse complement.
AGGTGCGCGTCCTGATTGGGTTGTTGACCAAACCTTCGATTTGTTCGACCGTTTAGGCGCAACCGATGAACAACTTGATTTTCCAATCGTTTATGCGTCAGCGATTAACGGTTATGCAGGGTTAGAACCCACTGTTTCAGGCGGCGACATGACACCGTTATTCCAAACGATTGTCGATAAAGTAAGTCCACCGCCTGTGAACATCGATGGACCTTTCCAAATGCAAGTTACTAGTTTGGACTACAACACTTATACAGGTGTTATCGGTATCGGTCGTATTCAACGCGGCGTAATTAAACCAAACCAACAACTCGTTATCGTGAACCGCGAAGGCGTTGAACGTCGCGGCAGAATGTTACAAGTTTATGGTTTCCACGGTTTAGAACGTGTTGAAGTTCAAGAAGCTCGCGCTGGCGATATTATTGCGTTTGCGGGGATTGAAAAATTAGAAATTTCAGACACGATTTGTAGCCCAGAATTAGTGGAAATTTTGCCACCGTTGTCTGTTGATGAACCAACGGTTTCGATGACTTTCCAAGTTAATAATTCACCCTTTGCAGGACGCGAAGGTAAATTCGTCACAACTCGTCAAATCCGTGACCGTTTGCAAAAAGAATTGCAACATAACGTAGCTTTGCGCGTTGAAGATACGGCTGACCCAGATAAATTCCAAGTTTCAGGACGTGGCGAATTGCATTTATCAGTGTTAATCGAAAATATGCGTCGTGAAGGTTTTGAAATGGGCGTTTCACGTCCTGAAGTAATTTTGAAAGAAATCGACGGCAAAAAATGTGAACCGTTTGAAATGGTAACAATTGAAGTCGAAGAAGAACACCAAGGCACCATCATGGAAAAATTAGGCGATCGCAAAGGCGATTTAACCAATATGGTTCCCGATGGTAAAGGTCGCATTCGTTTGGAATACATGATGCCATCACGCGGTTTGATTGGTTTCCAAACTGAATTTATGACCGCAACGTCAGGTTCAGGTTTGCTTTATCACGTTTTTGACCATTATGGTCCGATGAAAGCGGGCGATGTTGGCTCACGTCAACGCGGCGTAATGATTTCAATGATTGCAGGTAAAGCCGTAACGTATTCGTTGCATCCCTTGCAAGAACGCGGCGAATTGTTGCTTGTGAACGGCGACGAAGTTTATGAAGGGATGCTGGTTGGTTTGCATTCACGCACCAACGATTTGTGTGTGAATCCTTGCAAACCAAAACAATTAACCAACGTTCGCGCTTCGGGAACGGACGAAAGTTTAGTGTTAGCAAGAATTCAAAAATTAACGCTTGAACAAGCGTTAGAGTTCATTTCTGACGACGAATTGGTTGAAGTCACACCGAAATCGATTCGTTTACGCAAAAAATTATTGACTGAAAATGAACGCAAACGTGCGGGCAAAAGTAACGCTTAATTTTTAGTTCGTGTAAAAAAGGGGCGAAATTTACATTTCGCCCCTTTTTTATTACTCCAAAATGTAGTCTTCTAAATCGTCCATATTTTCAATAGCCGTTTCTGAAATTGCAAAATCACTCGCCGACATGCCTGCTTTTCCAACGCTATTTTTTTGCCCAGAAATTAACGGATGCCATGCAAAAAGTGGCTTTTGTTCGTGCAACAAACGATATGCACATGTTTTAGGCAACCAATCATATTGATGAAAATCTACATCGCGCAAATTCATACAGTCAGCCACAAGCTCCGTACGCAAACTGTATTTTGTACAGCGACAGTTTTTTAAATCGAGCAATTTACATGCAACGCTAGTCATGTAAATATCACCCGTGTCTTCATCTTCGAGTTTATGCAAACAACACTGTCCACAACCGTCACAAAGCGATTCCCATTCTTCGCCAGTCATTGTAGATAGCGTTTTTGTTTCCCAAAATTTACTCATTCCCAAAGCTCCCACACAGGTTTTACTTTTTCAGGTAAGGGGGCAAGTTTTCCAAGTTCAAGCCACTGATTTGTAGGACTATGAAAATCTGAACCGACTGACCCCGTGAGTTCAAATTGCAGCGCATGATTTGCTAAAACCCGTATTTCATCTGGGTTGTAACGCCCTGTAACCACTTCCATGCCCTGCCCTCCCGCGTTTTTAAACATACCTAATAATTTTTTCAAACGTGTTGCTGTTAATTTATAACGAAGTGGATGTGCTAAAACTGCTACGCCGCCTGCTGCGCGAATGGCTTGCACAGCTGTTTCTAACGGTGTCCATACCGTCGAAACATACGCCACTTTTCCATCACCTAAATAACGATCAAACGCTTCTGAAATACTTGAAACGTGCGCTTGCGAAACTAAAAAATTGGCAAAATGCACACGAGTAATCATTTCGTTACTTGCCACTTTTTGCACCGTTTCAAGTGCGTTAAAAATGCCTTTTTTAGCCAATTTTTGAGAGATTTTTTCAGCGCGTTCGGTTCGCATATCGTGTAATTGAGAAATGATATTTTGCAATGCGTCATTTTCAGGATCGATATTCAAGCCAACAATATGAATCCCTAATTTTTCCCATTGTGCCGAAATTTCAATGCCGTTAATTAAACGGATACCCAGCGAATTTGCACAGGCTTGTGCTTCAAAAAGCCCTGACGTTGTATCGTGGTCAGTGACAGCAAGTGTTGTTACGCCATTGTCAGCGGCGCGTTTAACTAAATCGGTCGGTGATAACGCACCATCTGAGGCGGTGGAATGGCAATGTAAATCGTAAAGTTGTGTCATTTTTTCGTATTTTTAGAATGGCAACCGTCAAGATAACGGGCTTATAATTGAATCATTATAAAGTTTTTACGGAATTGAAGGCGCAGATGTTTGATTCACGCGGTTTTACACTGATTGAAGTGTTGATTTCGATGGTTATTTTAGCGATTGGGTTGCTTGGACTTGCCGCAATGCAAGGGATTTCGCTGCGTGATAATCAAGATGCCTATAATTATCAACAAGCCACATTGCTTGCGTATGAAATGCAGGATCGAATTAAAGGAAATAGCGACGCGAATTGGACAACCGTAACAATTGGAACGGGAGATTGTACACAAGCGGCACCTTGCGATAGTCAGACAATGGCAAATAATGATTATGGGTATTGGAAAAGAAGTGTGGAAGCCACGTTGCCAATTCCAAAAATAGGAAATTCTGTTGAAATCAAATCAAGTGTAGGAATGAACAACGCAGGTTGTAAAGGAACTTATCCTACATCTCTTTGCTTAATTACCCGCTGGGCGCGAACGAATAATAAAGATACAAATAAAGCATCAAAACTGTCTGATACTGCAACCTATTATTTGGAGGTCACGCCATGATTAAAAAGCAGCTTGGTTTAACGATGATTGAACTTATGGTGAGTATGATGCTTGGCTTGGGTCTTATCGCGGGTGTTGGGCAATTATTTGTACAATCACAAAAAAGTTTTGCCTTGCAACGCAATTTAAGTGATATGACAGATGATGCGTCTTTTATTTTAGAGTCATTAGCGAAGGGCGTTTTGTTAGCGGGTTTTGCAGACAACCCCGACCCTTCTTTATTTCCAGAAGATTTAAACGTGCTGCCAGTCTCAGGTGTACCGACAATAAACTTTGGTGCGGGTGAATCTATTCATGGTACGGACACTCAGTTAATTTTTCGCTATAAGTTAGGTTATGGAGTTGCAGTGAATGGCGGGGCAATTATTCCTGATGCCTGTAATTTTAGTTCAGGTTCTATACGCAAGGGGGCTTGTGAATTGGATAATTTTGTCGGTACTGGTGCATTGATTGGTAATAAAAATGATCTTGTCACCGTGAGAATTTACAAAACAAATGACACCAGCACACCATCGAAACCTGTTTTTTATTCAAAATCAAAAATCAAATCTGATATTGACGGTACCGTTTCCGTTGATGACGCTCAACCACTCATTTCAGAAGTTGAAAAATTAGAATTTCGATATGGAATTAAAAATTCTGCTAATTCTTTTTATTACGGAAAAGCAGCTGATGTCACCGATTGGACAAAAGTGTTTGCAGTTAAAGTATTTTTAGTCATGCGTAGTGTCGATAACAAATTAACTAAAAATACACTTAAATACAAAATTGAAGATACCGAATATACCGCGTCAGATAATCGACTTTACAAAGTATTTTCGAAAACCATTTTTTTGCGCGCACCTACTCAATGAATATGAAAACTCAACGCGGAGCGGTTTTAGCTTTTTCACTTGTCATGCTCTTATTGTTGACGCTAGCAGCTACTCGCATGATTCAACAAAACAAACAGCTATTAGAAATGTCTAACAATGCTCGACTTCTGACCCAAGAATTTGCTAATGCAGAGGGAGTTTTGGCTGATGCTCAGAATGTTATCAATACGAATCCCGCGCATATCGATCCATCCGCGACTCCTTTACCGCCAAGCAATCCAAATCATCAATGTGTGCCAACAAGCGCATATAAGCAACATATATTGCCTGCGGGCGTAGTGAATAATTCAGCAACAATTTTATCAGCGTCATGCCTGTCATCTGCTGGTACAACGTCATGTACTGCTTACGTTGGAACTCAACTTATTTGCTACCCTAAAAGTGCAGGTACAAGCGGTGTAGATTGCACTGGAAAAAATATTGACCAAATTGCAGCTCTTTTTACTGATCCAACCGATGCTTGCTATCAACCATACGATCCGACCTGTAGTAATCCAAATGCTGGAAGCGACCCGAATATCACAAATAGTTCAATCCCTGATAACAACTACAACCCAAATCCAAGATGTAGACTGACACCACCAAGTCCCCTGCCACCGCCTAATTGCCCTAAGGAAGTTTACAAAATTCAGGTAATTTCAACGAGTTCAAATGGAACAACCAGAGAAATCATCAGCGACCATGTTGTTGGTTGTGGAACGTAAAAAATGAACACAAACAAAGGTTTCACCTTCATTGAATTGATAATTACCGTCACCATTGTGTCAATCATGCTGACGGTTGGTTTGCCCCGTTTTCAATCCACTGTCGCAAGTAATCGATTAACATCAACCATAAATGCGATGGTGAGCGCGTTGCAATTAGCTAAATCCGAAGCCATGAAACAGCATAAAACGGTCGTCATTCGCAAAAAAAATAACGATTGGGCAAATGGCTGGGAAGTTTTTGTGGATGATTTAATTGAAAATAAAACTTTTGACTCGGGAGAAACGGTTTTAGTTGTCACCACGTTTGATTCACTTAATTCAACAGTCAACATTGTATCCACTTATGCAAATTACATAAGTTTCACTGCAACAGGTCGCGCCACAGCTGGGCATTTTACGTTTTGTTCAGGTACAGATTATCGCTCAGTCATTATCGCAATGACTGGACGAATTAGGACAAGCACCGTTACATCATGTATTTAAGAGACATTTAGTTAAATCAGGAAGATTGACATGAGACATCATGTCTAAGGTAGGAATTATGAATAAATATAAAGGATTTACGCTCATTGAATTGATGATTACAGTTGCCATCATGTCAATCATGTTGACAGTTGGATTGCCAAGTTTTCAATCAATTATTGCCAGTAGTCGATTAACCTCATCAGCAAATGCCATGGTGAGTGCTTTGCAATTAGCTCGCTCAGAAGCCTTGAAACAACATAAAACCGTAATTATCGCTCCAAAACCAAACAAAGCATGGTCAGATGGTTGGGATGTTTTTGTTGATTTAAATAAAGACGATATTCCACAAAGTGGAGAACAGGTGTTAGCTTCGGCGGTGTTTGATTCAGTAAATTCAACGATGGCGATAACGGCAACTTATTCCGACCATATTGGTTATTCTGCAAACGGTCGTCCAGTTCATAACGGCACCCAAGCCAATAGTAATACTTGGTTTTTGTTTTGTACGCCCAAAAGTTCACCGACTGATTTTCGTAAAGTGGTAATTAGTCTCACGGGGCGAGTGCATGTTGAAATACCAACATCGTGCGGTTGAAAATTATTGTTTGAAGTTGAACAGAAGAAGTATTTGAAATTTATGGGGTGAACGATGGGGCTCGAACCCACGACAACCGGAATCACAATCCGGGACTCTACCAACTGAGCTACGCTCACCATAGCGTATGTGTAACTTTTTTAAAACGAGGGATTTTATTGGTACGCTTGGCAGGACTCGAACCTGCGACCCCCAGCTTAGAAGGCTGGTGCTCTATCCAGTTGAGCTACAAGCGCAAAGTTGGTCGGGGTAGAGAGATTCGAACTCCCGACATCCTGCTCCCAAAGCAGGCGCGCTACCAGACTGCGCTATACCCCGAATAATCTTTGTTTTGATGTGTCTTAGTCCGTCGAACCAAGAGCGCACATGATAATCAGCTAGCGTGTTAACGTCAATTTTTATTTGAATAATTTTTATTATTTTTGGTTTGACATAAAGCACTTTTTTTTCAAAAACAAATAATTAAATCATTTTCCAGCTTAACATTTCACCTGTTTTTAACGGCGTTATACAGTCATAGCTTGCGGGAATTTGCCAATCACTTTTTTCTAATGTCACCGTTCTAACATTTCTTGGCAAACCATAAAAATCCGCCCCATAAAAACTGGCAAAACCTTCCAATTTATCCAGCGCATTCGTAGCGTCAAAGGCTTGTGCATAAAGCTCTAACGCAGCAAAGGCACTGTAACAACCTGCACAACCACAAGCATTTTCTTTTAAATGAGTTAAATGCGGCGCACTGTCTGTGCCTAAAAAGAATTTCGGATTACCGCTTGTCGCTGCTTTTATCAACGCTTCACGGTGTATTTCGCGTTTCAAAATCGGCAAACAATAATAATGCGGTTTAATACCACCCGCTAAAATTGCATTCCGATTAAACAATAAATGTTGTGGCGTAATCGTGGCAGCGATTTTTTCACTCGCCGATTCAACAAATTCAACGGCTTCTTTTGTGGTTGCGTGTTCTAAGACAATTCGTAAATTTGGAAAATGTTTAACAATGTCCAGCAAATATCGCTCAATGAAAACGCGCTCTCGGTCAAAAATATCACACGTTTCGTCCGTCACTTCACCGTGAATTAACAGCGGTAAATCGTATTTTTCTAGTGCTGCAAGCAAAGGATAAATTTTTGTTACATCTGCAACGCCCGCATCCGAATTCGTGGTTGCGCCAGCAGGATACAATTTAAACGCATAAACGTGTTCGCATTGCGCCGCTTTTTTAATTTCTTCAACGCTCGTCGCAGCGGTCAAATAAAGCGTCATGAGCGGCGTAAAATCCAAATCTGCTGGCACAGCATGCAAAATTTCCTCACGATAAACTAACGCCTGTTCTACCGTTGTCACAGGTGGTTTTAGATTCGGCATGATAATCGCGCGGGCAAATTGTCGCGCTGTATGAGGCAAAACCGTTTTTAAAATTTCGCCGTTACGAACGTGTAAATGAAAATCGTCGGGGCGAGTAATCGTTAATGTTTTCATCAAAATGCCTTCAAAGTCTGTAAAATACGCGCATTCTATAGGCAAGTGCCTTGAAAAATGAACAAAAAGCGTCATTATTTTTTATTTTTAGGAGTTAAATATGCCTCTTTACGAATATGTTTGCAAAGCGTGTGGAAATGAACATGAAGCCTTGCAAAAACTCAGTGCTGACCCGCTTAAAGATTGCCCAAAATGCCAACAACCTTCATTAGAAAAGAAAATTTCAGCGGCGGGTTTTCGTTTGAAAGGTAGCGGCTGGTATGAAACCGATTTTAAAAGCGGTGCAAAAAAGAATGTTGCGAGCGATTCAAACGCTGCAAGTTAGCGCAACTCTTTAAAAAATGATGCGGGGAATTTTTCAGTCAGCATCATCATTGGTTGCTGATTTGAAAAAACGCGATAAGTGCGCCCGAGTAATTCCTTTTCGGGCGCAATGTTGAAATGAATCGCCAACTTTTCAGCCGTTTCAAAAAATGGCGGCTCAATTTCTTTATACGTTTCAACACGATGTTTCGCCCACAATTTGCCAATCGGAATTTGTGACGCGAGTAAATCTTCTCGAAATAACGGCGGCAAACGATCTAAAACAATTTTTGACTTCGCATAAAGCCAATTCTGCCCACTCTTTTTGCCTTGTAAACAAATTTCTCGTGTAATCACTTGCTGATTTTTGGGCAAATCCAAATACGCAATTTCATCATCCGTTGCCTCGATACTTTCGTGCAATTTCACCACTTGCAACGGTTCATCAATCAAGTGTTCTAACAATTCGGTTAGTGTGCCATCGGAAATTAAAATAATCCGCTGCAATGGACTTAATGTTTTCAAATCAACAAATTGCATTTGTTAGTCCATTGGATAACGCACTGCCAAAAGCGCGGAAAGTTGCGCTTTCAACGGTTCAAATGTAACGCGATCAACCATTTCATTCGCAAACGCAAACGTTAAAATGTGTTTTGCGGTTTCTTCGTCGATGCCGCGCGATTGCAAATAGAAAATCGATTTTTCGTCTAACTGCCCAACCGTCACGCCGTGAGCGCATTTCACATCATCGGCATAAATTTCAAGTTGCGGTTTGGTGTCAATTTCTGCTTCGTTCGATAACAACAAATTGCGATTATTCATTTGCGAATCGATTTTCTGAGCGTTTTCAGCGACCACAATTCGCCCTTGAAAAACGCCTTTTGCTTGGTCGTTCAAAATGCCTTTGTAAAATTCTCGACTAATACCATGCGGCTGCAAGTGATTGATGCGCGTGAGATTGTCGAGATGTTGATTTTGCGACCCCAAATACAACCCGTTTAATTCACATTCTGCCGCCGTTGCTAAATCGCTGACAATATCGCTACGCGCCAATAAACTTCCTAATGCAAAATTATGATGTGTGAAACGCGCGTTATCGGCTTGCTGAACATAAGTGCCGCCAAAATGGTAAGCGTTTTCGCCTTCTTGCTGGACTTTGTAGAGCGTTAAATCGGCATTTTCACCGACAAAAATTTCAGAAACGCTGTTTGTTAAATAAGCCTTTTTTTCAGGGCTAACAAACATTTCAATCAATTCAGCTTTCGCATTTGCATCCAAAATCACAACATGGCGTGTCGGCAAAATCGCTTCTTGTGTGGCGATATGAATAATTTGTAACGGCTTTTCCAAAATCGCATTTTTCGGAATATGGACAAACAAACCATCGGTAAAATTTGCGGTGTTGAAATCAATAAAACCGTGTGGTTGTTGAATTGCTTGATTGAATTTTGATTGCAATAAATCCGTGTGATTTTTCAGCGCGTCGTTAATTGAACAAATCGTGATTTTTTCGGGCAAATTCGATAATTCCTCACGAAAATAACCATCCACAAACACGAAATGAAATGCGCTACCGCTTTCAACGGCATCAAAATCTACATCTTCAACAAATTTCGCAACTGAAAGTTCTTTTTTAGCAATCGCCGAAACGTTGGTATAACGCCAATCTTCTAAATTCGATGCGGGAAAACCTGTTTTTTCAAATTGGTTTTGGGCTTGCTGACGAATATCGTTTAACCATGAAATGCTCATGCTTGCTCCAACCAACCATAACCTTTTTCTTCGAGTTCTAACGCTAACTCTACGCCGCCTGATTTCACAATTTTGCCGTCGGCTAAAACGTGAACAAAATCAGGTTTGATGTAATCGAGCAAGCGTTGGTAATGCGTCACCATAATAAAACTGCGATTTTCAGCGCGTAAAGCGTTCA
>JAQTOT010000214.1 GCA_028713145.1 Methylococcales bacterium | reverse complement strand
GGAATTAGCAAAGCAGCTCCAGCCAATACTGCTCCCGTTGCAAGCAATACATCCGTTACCTTAAATGAAGTGACTTCAACCTCTGTTAATCTTTCAAGTTTAGTCACCGATGCAGAAACCGCATCCACCTCTCTTACATACAGTGGTACGGGGGTTTCTGGTACGTCGATGTCTTATATCGCATCTACTAATGCGGCTTTAAAAGGCACACAACAAGCGGCACAAATAACTTACACGGCAACAGATTCAGGTCCTTTATCTGCAACGGGAACGGTAACTTTTAACGTTACTTACGCCGACGATGCACCAACTGGAACAGTAACGGCAACAGGCACTTCGCGTGTTACACAAACGCTCACGGCAACAAATACCATTTCCGATGTTGATGACGGCGGAGCAGGTGTTTCTAAAAGCTATCAATGGCAATACTACAACACCACGAATAACGCTTGGACAGATATAAGTGGCGCGACAGCAAGCACATTTGCACCAACAGCGACCGAAGAAAATAAACTGGTACGAGTAAAAATCACCGCTGGTTCGCCTTCTACCATTTTCACATCTGATGTTCGATTTATTTCTCCAGCAAATGTAGCTAATGATCCTGGCGTTATCACGCTCACTGGTTTGCCCGCTCCGATTACCATTTCGCAACCCGCTGGCAATATCTCTGTTACCAACGATAATCCAAACCCTACAACTAGCACTGTCACAGTCGATGACCCTGATACTGGCACTACAGTTACCACTTTAGGGAATGGTCCTATCACGGTGGCAAATCCTCAAGGCGGTGTGACAGTTATCAATAACGGTACAGGAATTACAACTGTTACGGGTACTAGTTCAGGTAATACCGTAACGCCACAAGGAAATGGAGCTATTGTCATTGTGACTTCTGCGAATCCAGGAATTACGATAAACGACAGTCAACCTGCTGCTGATTTAACTATTACGAATACAGGAACTGGTACGGTCAGCGTCACACCCGTTGGCGATAACGGCACAGTCAAAATCGGCGGAACTAGCACGGGAGCTATCACTCTTTCAAATCCTGCTGGTGACACAACGATTACAAACAACGGAACCAGCACAGTTACCGTCAATAATTTAGTCGATGCTAAAACCGTCACAAGTAATGGTTCAGGCTCGGGGAATGTGAATGTTGTAAATCCAGCGGGTGATGTCACGCTGAAAAACGATACATCAACAAGCACACTTTCAACTTCTGGTGTGGCGGATGGAAAAACGGTTACAACCACAGGTGCAAACAGTAGTGCGGTAAATAATCCCGCTGGCAATGTAACTGTAAACAATACAAGCACTGGCACAGTGACTGTTAGCGGCACAATTGACGGAAAAACAGTGACTGCACAAGGCACGGGGTCGATTGTTGTGAATTCGGTATTAAGTACGCCAAATGCCATTACGATTGATGCAAGCGCAAATCAAAACAATGTCACGGTTGATAATGATGGAACGGGCAGTGTTTCGATTACAGGGCTTATTGAAAACGGTTTAATCAAAAGCACAGGCAGTGGCACAGGTTCTACAACCGTTACCAATCCCGTGGGCAGTTTTACGATCAATAACACGGGAACAAATACGGTTTCAGTGACAGGTTTTGACGATGCAAAAACATTAACGACAACAGGCTCAGGCGCAATTACTGTTAGTAGTCCTGATGGAAATGCAACGATTAACACGACAGGGACAAATACGGTTACTCTCACAGGTGTACTCGATGGCAAAACCATTACTACGACGGGTACAAGTGGTTCTACTGTTGTAAATGACCCAGCAGGTGATTTAACCATACATAACACAGGCTCAGGAAATGTGTCGGTTGCAGGGTTTAATGATGGCAAAACCATTACAACAACTGGCACGCAACCTATAACAATTAGCAGCCCAGATGGAAATTTAACCGTTATCAACACTGGCACGGGCTTAGATACCGTAACGGGATTGTTAGCCAATAAAACGGTTACAACGTCTGGAACTGGCAATACAACAGTTAGCAGTCCAGCAGGAAATTTGACATTAAACAATACAGGTACAGGTTCGTTAAAAGTAACAGGTGCAATCAATAACGCAACGGTGACTTCTACAGGTACCACCGCAACCACAGTTGATAGCTCGGTAGGAGATGTTGTTGTTAACAATACGGGAACGGGTGTTGTAACCGTGACAGGCACAAGCAATGCGAAAAACATTACTACTCAAGGTACGGGAGCTATCACAGTTAATTCTGTTCTAACCTCAGGCAATGCAATCACCGTAAATGCGGCGGCAAATCAAAATTTAACATTAGATAATGACGACACGGGAACTATTACTGTTAATGGCGTAACAACTGGCAGTACCATTAAAAACACAGGCGATAGCGCAACAGGGATTACCAATATCAATAATCCAATTGGCTCAGGCACCTTAACAGTCGAAAATACAGGCGTGAATTCTCTTCGTGTAACTGGGTTAGATAATGGTGCGACACTTACCAATACAGCAAACAGTAACGGCAGTGGTGGAATCATTTTAGATACACCTGATAGCGGCACAATGACTGTTCATAACATTGGCACTAATACGGTTGTAGTGACTCACGCACCTAATAATCAGGTTGTGAATGCGACAGGAACAGGTTTAACAAATGTGGATGATCCTGCTGGAAGTGTGACCTTGCATAACACAGGTAGCGGTGAATTGAGGGCTACAGGCGTAAATAACGGCACGTCAGTGAACGCCACAGGTACCACAAGCACGACCGTTCAAAATCCAGATGGAAATGTGACCGTGAATAACACGGGAACAGGTATGACAACGGTAAACGGTGCAATCAATGGTTCAACGATTACCACGCAAGGTACAGGATCAATTACCGTTCATTCAGATCTGACCACGCCTAGCGGCATTACTGTCGCGGCAGCCAATAACACTCATTTAACTGTAGACAACGATAACACTGGTTCGGTCAACGTAACGGGTGTGACCAATGGCAGCACTATTCACAGTACAGGTATCGGTACTGGCACGACTACCGTAGTGAATCCGACTGGTAATTTGACAGTGGATAATACGGGGAGCAACCGCGTCACGGTGACAGGTTTTGACACGAATAAAACTATCACTACCACAGGTACTGGTTCGATTACAGTGGACAACCCTGATGGCAACGTGATTTTAGCCAACACGGGTAGCGGCACCGTGGTTATCAATACACTCCATTCAGGTAACAACGCAACAATCACAGGCTCAGGCCCAGTCAACGTAACGGCTCCAGCGGGCAATGCCAATATCTACAACAATGGCACAGGGCTAGTAACGACCAGTGGCGTGACTGATGGCAGCACCATTCACACCTTTGGCAGTGGGTCGCAGACAGTCGATTTAAGTGGTCTAAGCAACTTGTCATCGGTCACTATCGATAACAGTGGCACAGGAGTAATCAATTTAACGAATGTGCCTTATGGCGTAACGGTTTATTTCACGGGGACTGCGCCAATTACAGTGAGCAGTTTTTCGGGAAACCCGCTAACGGGTGCTGCCGTACTGGAAAATCTAAGCTCCAGCTTGGTTACTGTGGCGAATGATGCCAGTGGTGTGAATGGCGGTACGGTTAAATCTAGTGGCACAGGTCCAATTAAATTTGATACTGATGTGACGAACGCCCAAACGCTTCATGTCGACATTG
>JAQTOT010000213.1 GCA_028713145.1 Methylococcales bacterium | reverse complement strand
ATTCAATGGGGAAAGGGCTTTCGATTGGCGGTTATGGCGAAGCGATGTACACCAGTTATGTAAATGACCGTCATGATCCTCAAACGAATAAAGATTCTGCTGATTTAGAACGCGCGGTTATTTATTTGGGTTATAAATTCAACGACTGGATTATTCTCAACAACGAAATCGAATTTGAACACGCTTCAACAGGTGAAGGGAGCGAAGAAAAAGGCGAAGTATCCGTTGAATTCTCGCAACTCGATTTTATGCTCAATCAAAAATACAACGTCCGTGCAGGTTTAATGCTGATGCCGATGGGCTTTATCAACGAAATGCACGAACCAACAACCTACCACGGTAATCGCAGACCTGATACCGAACGTTACATTATTCCGTCAACGTGGCGCGAAATGGGAGCAGGGGTATTTGGTGAAATTTTACCTGGTGTGCAATATCGCATGTATGCCGTCACAGGTTTGAACGCTCAAGGTTTTTCTAACAGCGGTATTGTTGAAGGTCGTCAAGGTGGCAGTAATGCTAAAGCTGAGGATTTTGCGTTCACAGGGCGCGTTGATTATTCGCCGTCACAAATTCCTGGTTTCTTGATTGGTGCCGCAACCTTTCTTGGAAACAGCGGTCAAAAAGATATTACGTTTGATAACAAAAATTACAATGTCTTTACGCAGCTTTACGAAGGACATATTCAATATAAATATCGTGGTTTAGAACTTCGGATGTTGGGCGCATGGAGTCATATTGATAATACTGCCGCGTTAAATCCATCACTTGGTTCAGCAGGCCCAATTGGTCAAGACAGTTTCGGTACTTACGGTGAAGCCGCTTATGACATTATGCCTTTGATTTGGAACGATTCGAGCCAATATCTTGCGCCATTCTTCCGCGTTGAACGTTACAATACCTTAGCATCGGTTGCATCGGGATTTGATAACAGTGTTGGTCTTGACCGTTGGATTTATCAAGCGGGCTTGAGCTACAAACCCATTCCAAACATTGTCATTAAAGCAGATTACCGCAACATTCAAGACAGAAAAATTGTGCCATTTGGTATTCCAACAGGGGATGAATTCAATTTAGGTTTTGGTTTCATTTACTAGAATTTGAGGATTTTGTAATGCGAAGATTTTTGCTGTTGTCTATTTTTGCGAGTTGCGCTAGTTTTGCCGATTCTGTTTTACCAAACAGTGAAAATCTGAGTGTTAAAGCGCAACTTGGACAGAAATTATTTTTTGACACCAACTTGTCAGAGCCAGCAGGTCAAGCCTGTGCGAGTTGCCATAATCCAGATTTTGCTTTCACTGATGCAGATAAAACACAACCGACTTCAAAAGGTGTAGACACGACGTTGCATGGGAATCGTAATGCACCAACGGCGATGTATATGGCTTATTCGCCAGCGTTTCATTTCAATAGAACTGAAGGGCTTTACATGGGTGGTCAATTTTTTGATGGTCGGGCTGCAACGCTTGAAGACCAAGCAAAAGGCCCTTTTTTGAATCCTGTTGAAATGGCAAATCCGAATGCTGAAGCGGTTGTTAAAAAAGTAAAAGTTGCCAGTTATGCCAGTCAATTTGACACAATTTATGGCAATGGCGCGTTAAACGACACTGAGCAAGCCTACGATTACATTGCCAATGCGATTGCCGAATTTGAACGAAGTGCGGTGTTTAACCGTTTTTCGTCAAAATATGATTTTTATTTATTTGGCAAAGCTGCTTTCACAGCGCAAGAACGACGCGGTTTGGCGGTATTTGAAGGTAAAGGAAATTGTGCGGCGTGTCATCCGAATCGTCCGCAATCTAATGGCGCACCACCGTTATTTACGGATTTCAGTTACGACAACATTGGTGTGCCTAAAAATCCCGAAAGTCCTTTTTATACAATGTCGAGTAAATTCAATCCTGATGGTGAAAAGTTTGTCGATTTAGGATTAGGCGGACATTTAAACATTTCAGCAGAAGATGGAAAGTTTAAAGTGCCAACCTTGCGAAATATCGCATTAACTTCGCCTTATACACACAACGGTTATTTTACAAAGTTGCGTAATGTGGTGGAATTTTATAACACGCGAAAAGTTAAGCGGCGTTGTGCTGAACCATTGACTAACGAAACGCAATCATTAGCGCAAAAATGTTGGGCAGCACCTGAAGTTTCGCAAAATGTGAATTTTGGTGAAATGGGAAATTTAAAATTAAGCGAACGTGATATTGATGATTTGGTGGCATTTCTTGAAACGCTAACCGATGGTTATGATGCAAAATCGCCTTGGAATTCACTTGCATCACCTGAATTTAAAAATTGATAAGGGGAGAATAATCATGTATGTATGCGTTTGCAAAGCGGTAACAGATAAACAAATTGTCAGCACGATTGAAAGCGGTGTTTGTACGCGCCGTGAACTCACACATTGTTTAGGTGTTGGAAAAGATTGCGGTAAATGTAACAAAGAAGTGAAGAACTTATTAAATCAATACAGCGGACAAAATGACAATTATCAGCTTGCCGCATCAGCTTAAAAAGGTGAAGAAAATGAAAGGTGATAAAAAAGTTATTGAGTTTCTCAATAGAGCATTAGAAAACGAATTAACTGCAATTAACCAATACTTCTTGCACGCGAGAATGTATAAAAATTGGGGCTTCTCCAAACTCAACGAAAAGGAATATCACGAATCCATCGATGAAATGAAACACGCTGACCAATTGATTGAGCGAATTTTATTTTTAGAAGGGCTACCTAATTTACAAAACATCGGTAAAATTTTGATTGGGGAACATCCGCAAGAAATGTTGCAATGCGATTTGAAATTAGAAAATATCGCCGTGCCGCTTTTGCGTGAGGCAATTGCGTATTGCGAAAGTGTTAAAGATTTCGTATCGCGGGAAGTGTTTTCTCATATTTTAGAAAGCGAAGAAGAACATATTGATTGGCTTGAAACACAATTGGAACTAATTGAAAAAATAGGCATTCAAAATTATTTACAGTCACAAGTGTGACGATAAAACAGAGTAATTATGGCAAATATCCAAGCAATTCGTGGGATGCACGACATCCTGCCAGAACAAACGCCTTTATGGCAATACGCAGAAAAAATCATTCGTGACGTTTTAGGAAATTATGGTTACAGCGAAATTCGCTTGCCTGCGGTGGAAAAAACAGAACTTTTTAAACGCTCCATCGGTGAAGTCACCGACATTGTCGAAAAAGAAATGTACACCTTTGAAGACCGCAACGGTGATTCATTAACGTTACGTCCCGAAGGTACAGCAGGTTGTTTGCGTGCTTGTTTAGAACACGGATTGCTACACAATCAAGTGCATCGGCTTTGGTATTACGGCGCGATGTATCGTCACGAACGCCCACAAAAAGGACGTTATCGCCAGTTTTATCAGCTCGGTGTCGAAACTTACGGTATGGCGAGTGCCGATATTGATGCCGAATTATTGTTGTTAACTGACCGACTTTGGAAACGCTTAGGCATTCGTGGCAAAGTCCGTTTGCAACTCAATTCGCTTGGCACGATTGCAGAACGTTTGGTTTATCGTGATGCGTTAGTTGCGTATTTTAAGCAACATTTAGAAGCGTTGGACGAAGACAGTTTGCGCCGTTTAAAAACCAATCCATTGCGAATTTTAGATACCAAAAATCCCGCCATGGCAGATGTGGTCAAAAATGCGCCTGAACTGATGGCTT
>JAQTOT010000047.1 GCA_028713145.1 Methylococcales bacterium | reverse complement strand
ATGCAACAACTTTTAGATTCAACGATTCAGCCCATTTTCAACAATTCACTTTTAAAACAAAAAACCGATTGCGCGGTGTTTTCAATTGGTGAGCAAAAACTCGCGTTCACAACGGATTCGTATGTGATAAATCCTGTCTTTTTTGCGGGCGGTGATATTGGCAAATTAGCCGTGTGCGGCACGCTTAACGATTTAGCAATGAGTGGCGCAAAACCGTTGTATTTAAGCTGTGGTTTGATTTTGGAAGAAGGTTTTGCGATTTCGGATTTGAAGCGCGTTTTGCAATCGATGCAAGAAACTGCACAAGCAGCAGGCGTTTCAATTGTGACAGGCGACACCAAAGTTGTTGATCGTGGCAAAGGCGATGGTATTTACATCAACACAGCAGGTATTGGTTTAGTTGCCCCAGAAGTGCAAATCTCGCCGCAACGCATTCAAGTTGGTGACAGCATTATTATTAACAGCGACATTGCGCGGCACGGCATAGCAATTATGCTTGCGCGTGAAGGCATTGCATTTGAAAGTCAGATTGAAAGCGATTGCGCGGATTTGTCGGGCTTAGTTCAAACTTTAATTGCAGCAAACATTGATTTGCATTGTTTGCGTGATTTGACGCGCGGCGGTTTAGCGAGCGGATTACTCGAACTTGCCGAAAACGCAAATCAACAGTTTTCAATTCAAGAAACAGCCATTCCAATTCATGAAAATGTGCAAAGTGCGTGCGAAATTTTAGGTTTTGACCCGCTTTATGTGGCAAATGAAGCGTGTTTTGTATTGTTTGTGTCAGAAGAAGAAACTGAAAAAACATTAAATTTATTACGTTCACATCCACTCGGTTCACAAGCGCAAAAAATTGGTACTGTCACGGATATTGCTAAAAATGGCTCGGTGATTTTAGAAACAGCGATGGGCGTGAATCGGCAATTAACCCTTTTAAGCGGCGAACAACTGCCGCGTATTTGCTAATGTTTTTACCAAAAGATTTTATCGAAACCGTTGAAGGTTTAATGTTTGCCGTTGTCGCACAAGGTTTAGAAAACGAAAAAGTGCGTTGTTTTTTGCGTTATGTACAAAATGAAAATGGACAATGGCGCAAAGTTCAAACCAATGAAGCAAACGAATTACTTGAAAAAAAATATCCCGATTACCGTTTTCATTCCCTCGAATTCGATGCGTTTTTACACGCCGTTTCCATCGAAAAAATAGCGGCTCATCACAAGCCTTCGCAACGTTTAGAAGAACTTTTCATCCATTCGCCGAGCGACGAAATCGAAAAAAACTGTTCACAACTTTGTGCATTATTTGAAAAAGCAGGTTTGGATTTAGCACAATTTGGCGTTACAGGTTCGTTGTTAATTGGACAACAAAAAGCCACTTCTGACATTGATTTGGTTTGCTACGATTTGGGAACTTTTCATCAAGCACGAAAAGCTGTTCAGGATTTAATTGAACAAAACGTATTAGATAATTTGCAACATGAAGATTGGCAAGAAAGTTACGCCCGTCGTGATTGTGAGTTAAGTTTCGAGGATTACGTTTGGCATGAACAACGCAAATTTAATAAAGGACTGTGTCATGGACGCAAATTTGATTTAAGTTTGGTTGAAAAATCGACGGAAAAAAAACGTGTTTTTAAAAAATTGGGCAGCGTAAAAATTCAAACTCAAGTGACGGATGATAGCCGAGCATTTTGTTATCCCGCTGAATTTGAAATCGCACATTCCAACATTCAAAAAGTGGTGTGTTTTACCGCCACTTATATCGGTCAAGCTGTGACAGGCGAACTAATTGAAGTAGCTGGACAACTAGAACAAGACGAATTTGGTCATCAGCGAATCGTTGTCGGTTCAAATCGTGAAGCGCGTGGTGAGTATTGTTTGGTTTTGAAAAACAAACTTAAAGCCTGCCTGTGATACCATTTTCACAATTTTTATTCTTAAATTACAAAATCTAACATTTATGGCAAAACGAATTCGCTCACGCAAAAAAACCTTTTCAGACATTCCAACGCTCGCAACTATCGAATCATTAGCACACGACGGACGTGGTGTAACACACGTTGACGGCAAAGTCGTTTTTATTGACGAAGCCTTGCCAACTGAACAAGTTGAATTTATTTACACCGACAGCCGCAAAGATTATGCCGAAGGCAAAGTGGTTAACTTACTTTCGCGTTCAGAATTTCGCGTTGATGCGCCCTGCCCGCATTATGGCGTTTGTGGTGGTTGCAGTTTTCAACATGTTGAAGTCAACGCACAAATTCAAATCAAACAAGATTTACTGCTTGAACAATTTAAACGGATTGGTAAAGTGGAAATCCCAGAATTGTGGTCGCCATTAGTAGGTGAACATTGGGGCTATCGTCGCAAAGCGCGTATGGGTGTGAAATACGTCGCCAAAAAAGAGCGCGTTTTGGTTGGTTTTCGTGAACGTCGCAATCCATTTTTAGCTGAAATTGATTCTTGCGCGGTGATGCACCCAATCGTTGGCACACGCCTTGTTGAACTGGGCGAAATGATTGCCAGTTTGACCATTAAAGACAAAATCCCCCAAATTGAAGTCGCGATTGGTGACGAAAAATGTGTTTTAGCAATTCGTGTTCTTGAGCCGCCAACGGATGAAGATAAAGAAAAAATGCGCTCTTTCGCGCATAAAAATGACATCAGTTTATGCCTCCAACCAAAAGGCCCTGACACGATTGCCCCGCTCGATGGAGAACCTGAAATTACGCTAACTTACTCGCTTCCTGATCATGGAATTGAGTTTAAATTTCGTCCCGCAATGTTCACGCAAGTCAATTACAACATCAATCGCCAAATGATTAACCGCGTGCTTGATACGATGCAACTCACCAAAGATGATAGCGTGTTGGATTTATTTTGTGGTTTGGGAAATTTTACCTTGCCGCTGGCAAAATATGCAGGCAGCGTCGTGGGTGTTGAAGGCGATCAGCCGCTAGTTAATCACGCGAAAGAAAATGCCCGCCACAATAACATTGAAAATGTCGAATTTTACTCCGCAGATTTAACCAAAGACATCAGTGCAATGCCTTGGGCAAATCGACAATACAACAAAATTATGCTCGACCCATCACGCGCTGGTGCGTCGGAAATTTTGCATCATTTGAAACGTTGGCAACCTCAGCAAATCATGTATGTGTCGTGTAATCCTTCGACGCTTGCGCGTGATGCAGGCATTTTGGTGAATGAACTTGGTTACAAATTAGTCAAAGCAGGCGTTATGGATATGTTCCCACATACAGGTCACGTTGAATCAATGGCGTTATTTGTAAAAAGTTAAGCTGCCAAATCATTCACGCTCAAAATCGCAAGCAAAATCGACACAATGATTCCTGCAATCATAATCCCGAGCGTGATAATCAATGCGGGTTCAAGAATGGCAAGCATTCGTGCAATGGAAACCCGCAACTGCTTATCGTAAATAGTGGCGACGCGCAGCAGCATTTCTTCTAAATGCCCTGTTTCTTCGCCCATTTTTATCATTTGCATCGCCATTTTCGGAAAAATCGCTTTGCGTTCTAGCGCATCAAATAACGTTTTGCCTTGTTTAATTTGTTCTTCGGTGTCATTCAACGCGCTGGCAACCACCAAATTATCAACGGTTTCACGCACGATAATAAACGCCGACAAAATCGATACACCATTGCCTAAAAGTGTTCCAAGCGTGCGTGTCACATTGGCGACTTCTTTATTCAAAATCATTTCGCCAGCAAGCGGCAATTTTAAAAAACGTCCATCCCAGACTTTTTTTGTATCAGGATTGGCAAGCTGGAAATTAAAATAGCTAATCGTTAAAATCACACCGCCAATTACTGCCCACCAATAACTTTGTAGCCATGCCGCTAAACCCACCACGATTTGCGTTGAAAAGGGCAATTCTTTTCCAGCACTGGCAAACATTTCACTAAATTGCGGGACAACAAATGTCAGCATAATAAATAGCGAAGCTAATGACATGACTAACAAAATCGTCGGATAAATTAACGCGGTGCTGACAGTTTCTTTGAGTTCTTGCGAGCTTTCTAAATAGGATGCCAAACGATTTAACACATCGCCCAAATTCCCGCCTGCTTCACCTGCGCGAATCATATTTAAATAAAACTTACTAAAAACGCCCGTTTGTTGTTCAAGGGCATCGGCAAGTGAAACGCCTCCTTTGACTTTTTCAAGCACGCGCCCGATAAGTTTATTTAACGTTTCGTCGCTCGCTAAATCCATCAAAACAAGCAACGAACGATCAAGCGGCAAGCCTGACTCAAGTAATGTTGCTAATTCGCCTGTAAATAGCACGATGCTTTTATTCGATAACTTATTGCGTGAACCGTTTAAATTGAGTCCTAAAAAAGTTTGTCGTTTGGCAGGTTTTACACGAATAGGAATAAGTCCATCGGCTTGTAATTGCTCAACGCAATTCGCTTCATCTAATGCTTCACGTTCGCCTTCTTCGGTTTCACCTGCTGAATTTACCGCTTGATAAAAAAATAAAGTCATCGTTTTAAAGTATTGGTTCTGGTCGTTGTGCGAGGTGATAACAACTCTCGTAATTTTTTTCTAAAACGGCGACCACATTCTTATCGAGTTTTCCTTCGTACACCATGTCATCAATAATCAATTTAATTTCGGATAATTTGAGAGATTGACGATATGGACGTTGCTGTACTAAGGCTTGAAAAATATCCGCAACGGCAACAATTCGTGAACCAACATCTAATTCTGTTTCATTTAAATGAAACGGATAACCATGACCATTTAGATTTTCGTGATGATGTCCTGCCCATTGCGCGATTTTTGTATTTGGAAAAACAACGTTGAGTATTTGCATTGTGTCAAAACTATGCCGCAACATACATGCCCGCTCACTTTCATTAAGCGGGGCTTGTTTGTCTAAAATATAATTAGGGACGCGTAACTTGCCTAAATCGTGCAGCATTCCAGCAAGTTCCATGTGTTGCTGTTCTTCGATGCTAAAACCTAAACGTTTTGCCAAATAACGGGATAACACAGCGACATATTTTGAATGTTCTTTGGTGTAAGGACTTTTGGCATCAATAAATTTTGAAAATAGCGTCGCAATACTACGCAGCATGGGAAAGCTAGCGGTTTTACGCTCTGATAATTTGCAATAAGCGCGAACTGAAGCGTCGATGTAACAAGGATCTTGTGCCAACCAAAAGGCTTCACGTTTTCCCATTTCCAAAAAAACATCGACCAGAATGGGAGCAAAAAAACTGCCTCGAAATGCCTGAACTTCATCCATAATATGATGTTTTTCAAGCAAAATATCGCTGTCATTCCTACTCGAATCAACATACTTTTCTTGTAAAAAATCGACTCTATCGACAAGAAAAATTAAATTTGCCGCGAGCTTGTCCATTTCAGGCAAATCCAAGTCTTTCAATATATTCCAGTGCGTGTGATGATGCAAAATCCAAGGTGCATAACGTCCAAAAACAGGGCAATCATTTAAATACTGTGCGCCACGTTCACAATGCGTATTGATATTTTCCCATTCAAGTTCTGGAATTAAATGATTTTTGCTTTCTATGCTAGAAACACCACAATCGTGCAACATACTCGCATAAAGCATATCAAGTTCCATTTGCTCGCTCCATTCAAGCGTTTTAGCAATACTTGCAGCCATCAACGCGGTACGTTTGCCATGATGCGTGTTAGTTGCACCAATCAAATCGAGTGAAGAGCTTAATGAACAAATAACATCATGAAAAACCAGTTCCATTTTGAACGCCTCGTTTTTAAGTTTTAATTCCTGTGCCACGATGCAACAGCCATAGTGAAAACACAGTGAGTAGAAAAATAAAACCGCCTGTAATTAAAAAGGCTAATGATACATCGACATCTGTTACGGCAATGACACTAAATCGAAACGCATTCACCATATATAAAATGGGATTACCAAGTGAAATGTGTTGCCAAATCTGAGGCAACATATCGACAGAGTAAAACACACCGCCCAAATAACTCAGCGGCGTTAAAACGAAATTGGGAATAATTGAAATATCATCAAAACTTTCAGCCAAAATTGCGTTAATAAAACCAGCCAACGCAAATAACGTGGCAGTTAAAAGTACAACACTCATTGCCATCCATGGATTTTGAATTGTCATGGGCGCAAAAAATAACGAAATAACCGCCACTACAACCCCAACTAACACACCCCGCAAAATACCACCGCTAATATAGCCCGCTAAAATAACCCAATTCGGCACTGGAGAAACTAACAATTCTTCAATGTTGCGCTGAAATTTAGTCGAATAAAACGACGACACCACGTTTGCGTAAGAATGCGTAATTACCGACATCAAAATAATTCCAGGCACAATGTAATCCATATAACTCACGCCGTGAACGGTGCCAATTCTATCGCCAATCAATTTACCAAAAATTAAAAAATATAACGCCGTTGTAATCGCAGGCGGCAACAATGTTTGAGGCCAAATACGAAGAAATCGATAAAATTCTTTTCTGACAATGGTGCGAAAAGCAATAAATACGCTCATGAAATTCCTACTTTCTTTTAACTTTGTGAATTAGCAATTGGCAAACTAATGATAAAAAACGCGCCGCCATTTCGACTTTCTGCGTGAATGTTGCCACCAAATTTTTCTTCGACAATTTTTTTACTGATATAAAGACCTAAACCTGATTCAGCATTTTTTTTACCACTTACGCCGACGTTAAAAATACGTTTAATCGGTTTAATTTTAATTCCGCCGCCATTATCTGCAACCGTCAATACGACATGATTGTGTTTTTGTATTAAATCAATGTGAATTTTAGGATTGACCGTTCTTCGCTCACCAAATGTATCTTTTGCATTCACTAGCAAACTCAGTAACAAATGAGAAAATTCTGTTGTGTTACCAATAATATCCAGACCTTTCATTAGATTATGCGAAATTACAATCGATTCCATCGTGAAATTTTCAGTGACCAATTGCAAGGTCTCAAGAATTAACAATGCAGGATCAAAACGACTTATTCTCTGATTACTTGAAACAAAATGACGAAAAACATCAATGCTATCTGCCATAAATTCCAAAATATGATGACTTTTCTGCACCACTTTTTGAATTTCATGACGCGCATCATCAAATGAATTTTTTTGTAGCATCGTTTCAATGAGCATCATGTGAACGCCTAATTCATTGAGCGGCTGTTTCCATTGATGCGAAATATTGTCCATCGATTCACCCAAATTTGCGTGCTGATTGCGAATATAGAGTAACTTGTCTAGCTTTTGATTCAGTCGAAAAAAACGTAACGCTACCGTAGCAATAGTCACGATAACACACGCTGCAATGACCATAAAACCAATAATGCGATAATTAAAAAAGGATTGTTGCACAGGTGCATACAAAAAATTCTCCAGCGACGTGTCCTCTGGAAGCATATTTAAATCTGCATACGTTTTAAGAATATGTCGCCAACGACCTTCAAACATATAGCCCATTTCAATTGAGCTTGGCAAAATGAGCGATTGCATCACCTTCGCTTCATATTCCAAATGCGTTTTGCTTTTATAAGGTGCGTACTCAGTGCGAATTAACTCAATTGCTTCATCAGTATGTGCCATGGCATATTGCCACCCACGAATTGTTGCATCTCGAAAGGCTTTTACGCGCTCTGGATGGGTCGCAATTTCTGTCTCCGTGGTAAAAAAATTATCGCCATAGAAATCAATTCCCACCGAGTGAGGTGAAAAAATAGCGTATGGAATGTTCAAATGATCCAAAACTTCTGGCTCATTGGTAACATAAGCAGATATTGCATCAGCACGATTCGCAATTAAATCGTGTGCTTCAGGATTTAAATGAATCAGTTTGATTTGCTCAGGTAACACGCCTTCTTTTTTAAGATATGCCAATAATTCTTCAGCCTGTTCTTCAATGACAAGGCGTTTGCCAACCAAATTGTGAATGGATTGTATCGGTGATGTTTGACGCATGAGCAACACATAAGGCGAATGTTGAAAAATAACACCTAACACAACGAGCGGTTTACCTGCACCACGTTCCAACAATAAACTTGAACCACTAATGCCAAAATTAGCACGACCCGCCAAAACTTCTGTGACCGAATTTAAACTGTGATCACCTTCGATAAAATTCACATCAAGTCCCACTTCTTGATAAAAGCCTTTGGCTTTTGCCATGTAATACCCTGCAAATTGAAATTGATGCGTCCATTTTAGTTGCAATGATACGGTTTCTAAGGCATGAGCATTCGTATGAAAAATTAAAAATACACCAAAAATAATGCGAGTTAATTTGTTCATTACAAAATTTCAAGATACCAACCGCGTGCAGGTTGGTTTTTGATAATATCGCATTGCAATTTGCGACGCAGTTCACCAAGCACATTTTTTAATGCGGCATCAGTCATTTCGTAGTTATTCCAAACGACTTCATTGATTTCAGATTTTTGTACCAACCTATTTTTGTTAAATAACAATAGTTCAAGTAACGCACATTCTTTTTGACCTAAACTAACATCCTGACCATGAACCAACAATCTTTTTTGTGGCACATAATAAAATGTGTTTTCCGCCAATTTAATGGGCTGTAATCTCCATTCGATACGTTTTAATGCCGATTCAAGCGCGTTATTTAGCTTTTGAAAATTAAGCGGTTTTGTAATATACGCATCGATTTGTAAATTTGCTGCCCGCAACAAATAATCCGTATCTGTGAAAGCGGTCAACACAATGATGGCAACATGACTATTGTCTGCACGAACTTTTTCAACAAATGAGAGTCCATTTTCGCTGGGCATTTTGATGTCCGTGATAATAATATCGATGCTTTTTTCACGGTAAAACTTAAGTGCATTTTTAACATCCTTAGCCAAAAACATGGTATTAAAATAGCCAGACAGTAAACGATATGCGCTTGCACTGACATCAACATTGTCATCAATAAACAATAAATTAAGATTTTTAAAAATAGGTGCGTGAGTTAGCATTTGCGAAAATATAAGATGATTAAATCAAGAAACTGGTTTGTCAATTCTACTAGTGTAAAAAATGCTTGATAAATTATTTTCAAAAATCCGACCGATTTGAGACTACGACTTTGTTACTATGTTTAAGGTTAATAAAAACATTAAGAAAACTGACTTTTAACTAAAAAATAAACGGAAAAACACTATGACAGCTCAATTACTTGAGGATTTACGCGCTAAATTCAGCAATCAAATCAATCATTTTTTAACCACACAAGCAACCACTTATCGCAAAGCGGCAGGATTTATTTCAACGAATGCACAGTTGCAACAAGACATTTTTGAAAATTTACTCGCCATTTTACAAAGTGATGATTTAGAACATGCAAAAAAAGCAGCGGCTCACGCGCTCCATGCAAGTCATGAATTAGATTCAAGTTTGCATTTTTTGTTGTCTTATCGCACCAACGAGCAAAAAATACGCGAAATGGAAATTGAAAATTTAACTCACGAATTTAACAAAACACTTAACTTAATTGCCGCTAAAACAGGAACTGCTTCATGAAATTACCACGCATTGCGCTAACAGCTGGTGAACCTGCAGGCATCGGTGCTGATTTGTGCATTCAACTCGCACAACACGTTTTACCCGCCTGTGAATTAGTTGTGTTAGCCGATGCCAATTTGTTGCAAGAACGGGCTAAACAGTTGAATTTGCCGCTCACATTGCATCATTTTGATCCGAGCAAATCCGCATCTGTTTTACCTAGAGGACATTTGACGATTTTGCCAATCGCGCTCAAAACGCCAACACAGGCAGGTGTTTTGGATTTTGAAAATAGCGCGTATGTTCTCGAATTATTAGACCGTGCCACGCAAGGTTGTTTAAAAGGAACTTTTGCGGCAATGGTCACAGCTCCTGTGCATAAAGGTGTTATTAACAAAGCGGGTTTTGCTTTTACGGGTCATACCGAATATATCGCTCAGCAAACAGGTGGTCATCCCGTGATGATGCTTGCCACCGAAGGTTTGCGCGTCGCATTAGTCACGACGCATTTGCCTCTTTCACAAGTGAGTCAAGCGATTACGCCAGACGTTTTAGAAAAAGTCATACGCATTTTGAATAGTGACTTAAAAAACCGTTTTCAGATTGAAAATCCGAAAATTTTAGTCAGTGGTTTAAATCCACACGCGGGCGAAGATGGTTATTTGGGGCGTGAAGAAATCGACATTATCAATCCAGTTTTGGAAAAACTTCGTGCTGAAGGTCTGACATTAGAAGGTGCATTACCTGCTGATACGTTATTTACGAATAAATATCTACAATCCGCCGACGCTGTTTTGGCGATGTATCACGATCAAGGTTTACCCGTTTTGAAATACAAAGGTTTTGGTCAAGCCGTTAATATCACACTTGGTTTGCCAATTATTCGCACGTCAGTTGATCACGGCACGGCGTTAGATTTGGCGGGAACGGGCAAAGCCGATTTAGGCAGTTTGCAATACGCGCTGAAAACGGCTGTTGAAATGTGTCGTTAAGCAGATTTGAGCTGAAAAATTTCCAACGCAGCAGAAAGCAAATCATGCCGTTCATTTTCTGCTGCGACACGCAATTGAGAACTTGGCGTATGAATCAATTTATTGGTTAAAGAATACGCTAATCTCTGGAGCGCAATTTCTGGCGGTATACCATTTTCAAGCGATGCTAAGGCTTTTTGTAACGCATCATCGCGCATAATCTCTGCCTGAGAGCGATAATCTTTAATCAGCGATTGTGCGCTTTGAGCGCGTAGCCACGCTAAAAAATGGGCGACTTGCGTATCAATAATTTCTTCTGCTTGCTCGGCAGCTTCGCGGCGCGACTGCATATTTTGTTCAATCGTATGCTGCAAATCGTCAACTGTGTACAAATACACATCATCTAATTGCTCAACTTCGGCTTCAATATCGCGCGGCACCGCCAAATCAACCATAAACATCGGTTTGCGTTTGCGTACTTTTAAAGCACTTTCAACACGCCCTTTGCCTAAAATTGGTAACTGACTTGCCGTTGATGAAATCACAATATCGGCTTCAGCCAAATGATTAGGCATTTCGGCAAGCGTAATCGCGTAACCATTAAATTGCTCTGCAAGTTGATGTGCTTTTTCAAATGTGCGATTGGCAATAATAATGCGCCCAATGCCTTGCTGACTTAAATGCCGAGCGGTCAATTCAATAGTTTCACCAGCTCCAATTAAAAGTGCTGTTTGCTCACTAAGATTGTCGAAAATTTGCTGTGCGAGTTGCACGGCGGCAAATGCCACTGAAACAGGACTTGAGCCAATTGCCGTATCAGTTCGGACTTTTTTCGCAGCAGTGAAAGTATGTTGAAATAATTTACCAAGCAACTTCCCCATCGTTCCCGCATCGCACGCGGCTTGATAAGCCGTTTTCATTTGCCCCAAAATTTGCGGTTCACCCAAAATCATAGAGTCCAAACCACACGCCACACGAAAAATATGACGAATTGTTGCGTCATCAGCGTAGCTGTAGAAATACGGAGTGAGTTCTTTTGCTTGAAGCTGTTTATTTTGAGCAATCCAATCAATTAAAACATTGGGATTTTCCGACTGCGTGGTGCAATAAAATTCAGTGCGATTACATGTCGATAAAATTGCCGCTTCACTCACGCCTTTTACGCAAAGCAAATCTTGCAACGCAGCTGGTAAAATGTCAGCGGGAAAGGCGAGTTTTTCACGCACTGAAACAGGTGCGGTTTGATAATTTAAACCTAAGGTTAAAAGTGTCATTGAGGAATTTTTATAACATTGATTTTGCAATCAATGCAAAACCCGCTACAAATAAGAAGACCGCAAAAAGACGACTGTATTTTTCATTGTTGATATTGCTGTAAAGCATTTCTTCAACAAATAAAAAAATCAAAATACCAATCTGGACAAAAATTGCTTTTGTTTCATAAGCAATCGTGAATTCAGTTTGCATAATGAGCAACGTCAAGAGTTGAAACAAAGCGAATACCGCATAACAAGCCGCTGCTGTAACGCGCGTTGTGTCTTTTGGGTAATTTTTACTGTAAATCATCACGGTTAAAAGTGAACCGCCCAAATTACTCACACCATGCACCAGCCCAGTCACAACTAAATATAATCGCTCATATTTGACGATTGACTTTAAGGCGTTTTCAACTTGTGGTAAAAAACTTTTAAGTGCAACAAGTAGCAAAAAAATCCCCATGATAAAACCGACATTGATTTTGATTGAGGCAATCAACGCTAAAAATAACACGATAATGGGAATGCAATAACGCAATACGTTTTTGAAAAATACCTTATCTACATAATCAACATGTTTGAGAACTTGCAACAGACTAATTGCAATCGAAATCGGCAATACTACGCCGAGAGAATCAACGAAACTGTAACCGAGCAAAAGCAACATCGGCGTGCCAAATAAAAGCATACCAACACCAAAAATCGACTGAATTGTCGCGGTAACAATAATGGTAAGCAAAATATCAATTGGCATAGCATGTTCCAATGTTGAGTAAAAAAGTTAATCTTGAGTTGTATAAATGAGTTTGCTGGTATCAAATCCCAATGCAGCGGCTTTTGAAACTAGTTTGGTTTTGACAGCTTCATCAATTTTTTTATCGCGGGCAAGTAGCCAAAAATAGGATTTATCTGGTCCTGAAATCAGCGAATAACGGTAGTTTTCATCCAAATCAAAAATAATGTAAGAACCGTAAAATGGTTCAAAAAATGATACTTTCAAATAGCCATCATTTGGACTTTGGACAAAATAGGCTTTGCCTTCGGCTTCATTCCATTCTTTTTTTTCGGGTGAATAGCCACGATTAAGAACTTTGATGCCGCCATCGTCACGCAAACTATAATTTGCGGAAATGTTTATCAAGCCACGTTCAAATGAATGATCAAGTCGTGCGATTTCGTGCCAAGTACCAAGGTATTTTTGCGCGTTGAAATGATCAATAGGTTTGATATTTTCAGGAATTCCTACGCAACCGATTAACAGTAACGACAGCAAAAACACGACTTGTTTTAAAAACATTTTCATCTACCACATTAAATCGTCAGGAATCTCAAACGCTGCGTAAGGATCATCAGCAGCGATTTCTTCTTTTTTGGCTTCATTTAAAACTAGCACGCGCTTTGCATCACGTTCTTTAATTTTCAAGGCTGTTTCAACATTGACAAGCTCGTAATCTTTACCAAATTTCACAATGGCTAACGTGCCTTTAACTAATTGATTTCGCAAATTTTCATCAACATAAAGCGTTTTAACCGTCGTACCGTCGGTAAAACGGTAGGCAATTTCGGCATTTTTTCGATCAAATTCTATTTTATGTTCTTCAACTAACTGCTTAATTTGCGCTTTGATTTCTTTTTGCCTAGCTTGCTCTTGCAACTGCAAGTTTAGCAACTGGTCACGTTCAGCTTTTTCAGCAGCAGCTTTTTCTGCCCACATTTTCGCTTCATCAATCACTTCAACTTTATGATGTCGCTGCGCGTGCTGCTGCTTATGTTTTTCTGTTTTAATTGTTTTTGCTTTCGCACTGCTCACTAAACCAGCTTTGAGCAGCTGCTCTTGCATCGATAATTTTTTACTCATGCGAAAACCGTTCTAACTCAATTGCGTCAAAATCACTGACTTGCCAATGTGCCGCGCTACTTTGTGGTGTTGCGTCACGAGTGAGCCAAATTGTTTGCAGACCTGCAGTTTGGGCGGCATTTAATTCTGCTTCAATATCAGACAAAAATAATAAATGCTCGGCAGGCAACCCAATGTGTGCAACGATGTTCTCATACGAGCGACTGTCTTGTTTTGCGCCAATGTGCGTATCAAAATAACCCGAAAAAAGCGGTGTTAAATCACCAGCTTCTGTGTAAGCAAAAAGCAATTTTTGTGCGTAAACAGAACCCGAAGAATAAACATACAAGTCAAATCCTTGAGCTTTCCAGTTTTGCAAATTGCGAATCGCATCTTCGTACAAATGCCCAATCAATTCACCTCGCTGATAACCCGCTTCCCAAATCAAACCTTGTAGCGATTTTAGCGACGTGATTTTTTTATCATCGTCAATCCATTGAATTAACTGTGTTATTGCCTGTTCTAAATCTAATTTCTTACCAACTTCAATATTCACATCAGCGAGCAGTTTTTGCACGGTTTCATTTTCAAAATTAGCACGCAAAAATTCGCCAACATGAGCGCGAGCATAAGGAAACAAACAATCTTTCACAAACGATAATGACGATGTTGTGCCTTCAATATCCGTAATAATCGCTTTAATCATACGTTCAATTCCTTTTGTAACTGTTCAAGTGTCGGGAATGATTTTGAAATATCACTACCTGAAAACTTCGCTACCCAACCGTCTGGATTGGTAAATAAACGAATGCAGGCAAAACTTGGATTTTCGCCCATATCAAACCAATGCAACGCATTGGCAGGAACGCTGATTAAATCACCTTTTTCACATAAAACGCCAAAAACCTGCTCGCCAACATGTAAATAAAATAAACCACATCCTTCAACAAAAAAACGGACTTCAAATTCACTGTGTGTGTGTTCATTTAAGAATTTTTCACGCAACGCGGCTTTGTCTGGATGTGTTGAATCTAACCTGATTACGTCAGCAGTTTGAAAATCATATTGATTCTTTAAGCGCGTAACGGAATTTGCATAAGCATTCAAAATATCGTCATTGCTAGCTTCTGCACTTAAAACTTCCAACGTAGTCCAACGTTCAAATTGCACACCAATCTCTTTTAATTTCGATTCAATGTTTGCAAAATCGGCAAAACGCTCACCTTTTTCAGGTGATTTTTCAGAATAAATAGTTAGTACACTCATCGACACTCACTCCGTTATGCTTGCAATTCACAAGCAAATAAGAAATCCAAGGCTTCTAAATATCGCAAGGTTTCAGTAACACTAGCACCCCACGTATATAAACCATGTCCTGCAATTAAATACGCATAAATATCGTCATGCAAATCCATATATTCATCAACTTGTTGAGCTAATTGTGAAATGTTTTGCGTATTCGCAAAAATAGGAATGTTAATGCGACTTTCGTGAGTCGAAATTCCACTAAAGGCTTTAAGTAACTCATAATTCTTGAGCAGCACACGTTTTTTATGTTTCGTTGAAATGACAGTGCTATTAAGCGAATGCGGGTGTAAAATGGCATGAACATCAGAAAAACGCTGATAAAGTTGAACGTGTAGCAAAGTTTCAGCGGAAGGAATTTTACCGTCGAGTGAATGACCTAACGCATCAATCAGCATAATATCACTGCGCTGCAATTGCCCTTTATGTTTGCCAGAAACGGTAATTGCAATCGTACCGTCATCTAAACGCGCTGAAAAATTACCGCTTGTCGCTGGACACCAACCGTTGCTATCAATAACTTTTCCCG
>JAQTOT010000046.1 GCA_028713145.1 Methylococcales bacterium | reverse complement strand
ACGCCTCCGTCGCTCGATAACTTATTGTTAAATGCGTTATCTGCCGCGCATTGGGTATTAGTGCCGTATGTGCCTCATCCTCTATCGTTTGAAGGTGTGCGTCAGTTAGTACGTGTCTTATTTAAAGTGATTTCAAAAAGTAATCCATCACTTAAAATTTTAGGTTTTTTGCCTGTGATGACGGCAAACAACATTCGCCAACACAAACAAATTACCGAGCAAGTCACCAAACAATTCGGGGCATTGCGGGTTTTAACAGGAATACGCACTGATATTAAACTTGCAGAAGCCTTTGCCGCTAACAAACCTGTTCGTTTTTACGCGCCAAAAAGTCGTGGTGCAGAAGATTTTGCTGAATTAGCCGAGATGTTAAGTTCGCTCATCAAAAAATAAACTGTGAGTCTCATGCCTGAAAGTAAGAAAGAGCTGCCGCTTGATATGCTCGCCCCGCTTAACGAAGCGGCATTGATTAGTACAACAGATTTAAAAGGCATTATTACCTTCGTTAATGACGAATTTTGTCGTCATGTTGGCTACAGCGAAAAAGAGTTAGTCGGTAAAAATCATTCGATACTCAATTCGCACATTCACAGTGATGACTTTTTTAAAAACCTCTGGGAAACCATTTCAAAAGGCAAAAATTGGAGCGGTGAGATTTGCAATCGTCATAAAAATGGGCAATTGCATTGGCTTAACATGTCGATTTTCCCCATTTTAGATAAAGACAATGGTGGTAAAGTTCAAAATTACATTTCCATCAGTTTTGATGTGACTGAAAAAAAGCGATTAGAAATTGAATTGCAATCGCAAAAAATGCAATACGACAGTGTGATTGAAAGTACAGATGGCTTTTGGGAATTAAATAAAGACGGTCGATTTGTCGATGTCAGTGAATGTTATTGTCAATTATCAGGTTACAGCGAGCAAGAATTGCTGGGCATGATGATTTCAGATTTAGAGGCAAGCGATCACAAAGGTGATTTGATGTATCAACTCAGCACCTTAAACAATACAGTGACAAGCAAAGTTTTTGAATCGATGCACCAGCGTAAAGACGGTACACAATGGTTTGTTGAAGTGTTGATGAGTTTTAATCCTAAGCACGATAATTTTTATATCTTTTTACGCGACATTTCAAAACGTAAGCTCAGTGAACACGAGCAAGCCGCATTGCAACAGCAACTTAATCATTTGCAGAAATTGGAAAGTATTGGACGTTTAACCGCAGGGATTGCTCATGATTTCAACAACATTTTGGCGAGTATTTTAGGTTATAACGAACTTAATAAATATGTGGCGGAAGAATTACCTGATGGCGAGGCGAAAGAGGATTTAATCCACAATTCACAGCAAGTGGAAATTGCGGGTTCTCGCGCCGCAGATTTGATTAAAAAAATGCTGACTTATTGCCGTCAAGATGAATCGAATAAAAGTGAAGCGACACTCGAACTTACTGAAGTATTAAATAAAATTTTAGTGATGTTGCAAGAGGTGATTCCTTCGACGATTGTCATTGAATACGATTTACTCGAAAATACTTACATCACCATTGACGAAACAGATTTATATCAAATTATTGTCAATTTAATTGTGAATGCGCGTGATGCAATGCCTGCCAATAAAGGCACTATCAAATTGGGCGTTTATGTTGGTGGTAATTATTCAACACAAGTATGTAGTGCTTGCCAAGAACGAATTATTGGTAAATTTGTTGAAATTAAAATTTCTGACACAGGCTCGGGAATTTCACCTGCTAAGTTATCGCGTATTTTTGAACCTTTTTTTACCACTAAAGAAGTCGGTGAAGGAACAGGACTAGGATTATCAGTGGTGAGTGGAATTATTCATAAAATGGGCGGGCATATCATCGTTGCATCAGAAATAGGCGTAGGAACAACCTTCAAATTGCTGTTCCCATAACGGTAATGGCATCATCAATTCACCTCGGATGTACGTTTTTATAAAAGCTCATTTAATTATCGTATTTTCATCTTTGTGCAATAACTTGAACATCCATAAAATCTGACCTAAACTCAAAAACAGACTGCGACGATTTGTCGCATTTCTTAAAACATTGAGGAGCTTTTATGAACGTTTTTAATGAATCACGTCGTCGTTTTTTAATGCAAACGGGCTTAGGTATCGTGGGAGTGAGTGCTTTGCCAACACTTGCTCACGCTATGAATGGTATGGGAATGGGGATGGGTGGCTCGCACAATCAGCATTCCGACGAAATGATGATGCAAAAAATAACACCGAATAAGGCATCACCAAATTTTCATCCTGATGTTGAATTTGATTTGTTTTGTAAACCTGCGGCAATTCCCATTTTAGACGGCTCAAAAACGAATTTGCTGCAATATAGCGCACACTTAATCAAAGGTCCAAAAGATACAATCACTAACCTCCCCAATTCATTTTTAGGCGATATTATTCGTTTGCATAAAGGGCAAAAAGTACGGATTCATTTGCACAACGGCTTGTCACAACCAACAGTGACACATTGGCATGGTTTACACGTTCCTCAAATTATGGACGGACATCCGATGTATTCAATTGATCCAGGTGAAACCCTAGTCTATGAATTTGAAGTGCTTAATCGAGCAAGTTTGAATATTTACCACCCGCATCAACATGGCGTAACAGGCAAGCAAGTTTATTTCGGATTAGCAGGCGCGATAATTGTCAACGATGACGAAGAAGCCAAATTAGATTTGCCAGCAGGTGAATTTGA
The DNA here is from genome assembly GCA_028713145.1 of Methylococcales bacterium. Taxonomy (GTDB): domain Bacteria; phylum Pseudomonadota; class Gammaproteobacteria; order Methylococcales; family Methylomonadaceae; genus UBA10906. The sequence goes on along the minus strand of JAQTOT010000046.1, from coordinate 12,714 downwards.
AATTCCGCTCGTGATTCAAGATAAACAATTCGACCGTGACAATCAGTTTATTTATTCGACAATGATGCACAGCAAGATGACGGGGTTTGTTGGCGATAAAATTTTAATCAACGGTCATCCGAATTTTAGTTTAGACGTAGCAAGTCGTGCTTATCGTTTGCGCGTGGTCAATGCGTCTACGTCACGAATTTACAAATTGGCATGGGATGATCAAATGCCTGTGACAGTGATTGGTGTAGACGGTGGTTTGCTCGAACAACCTGAAGTAAAGCCTTATGTCATGCTTGCGCCAGGTGAGCGTTTGGATATTTGGGCAGATTTTAGTGGGCGAAACGAAGGGACAGAACTCACGTTGAAAAGTTTGCCATTTGCAGGCGTATTACCAAAAATGGGCATGAGAATGCACAGCGGGATGATTCCTGTTGGCAGTGAATATCCAATTTGTACGATTCGCGTCACGAAAAAAGTGAGTGAAACGCATAAATTGCCAATGCAATTATCGAAGTTCAAACATTACGAAATTAGCGATACAGCAAATCCGAATAATCCAATTCCTATTGGGATTTCTGAAAAGCCAATGTCGATGTTACTCAATGGTTCGCCCTACGAATTTAATAAGCCTTTAGCCTTTGAGCGGGTAAAAGTTAATAGTATTCAACAGATTGAGATTTTTCATGCTCACGGTGAAGGTGGCATGAAAATGGACCATGACACGAAACCCAATATCCATAATCAGCATGACGGCGGTGATGAAATGAAACGCGGCGGAATGGGCGGCGGCATGATGGATTTGTCGATGGCACATCCGATTCATTTGCACGGACAACAATTTCAAATTGTCAGTCGTAGTTTTAGTGGTGATTCCACAGCGTATGACACCGTGCGTGAAGGGTTTATCGATAGCGGTTTAAAAGACGTTGTTTTGGTTATGCCAATGGAACGGGTAAAAATTATCAAGCCATTCCAAGATTTCAAAGGACTGTTTGTGTACCACTGCCACAATTTAGAACATGAAGACATGGGCATGATGCGTGAGTATTCAGTAGAGTAGTTTTGGTCGTTGCATCAAATAGTGTAGATATAAAAAAAGCCCTGTGAGCGAGAACCGCTACAGGGCTTGATTTATTTGGTGACGATGGGTAAGGTCGAAGCCAAAAAACACACGGTTAAATCGGTGGTGTGAAGAAATTGGATATTTAATGCTTGCCGATATAACTGCTAACGACATTATTACTGTTCAAGAAAAATTATTGACTGAATCCGTCAATGGCAAACCTCGCAGTCAATCAACCGTTTTGAAATACGTTGTTTCATTGAACACTGTTTTTAATATCGCTATTTCAAATTGGGGTTGGATAAAAGAATCGCCAATGAACGGCGTGAAAAAATTAACACCATCAGAAGGTCGGATTCGCTATCTAAGTGATGATGAACGCGACAGGCTGTTATCAGCTTGCAAAGAATCAAAAAATAAAATGCTTCATGTTTGCGTTGTCTTATCCATTGCTACTGGTATGAGGCAAGGTGAATTGATGGGGCTTAGATGGCGCGATATTGATTTAAAAAACGGCGTGGCTATCTTGCATGAAACCAAAAATGGCGAAAAAAGACGGGTTAAGATAGCCAAAGATGCACTCACGCTATTAGCTGATTATCTGGGCAACGTAACACCACTAAACCAAGACGCGCTACTTTTCCCCTCAAAAACCAAACCACAACAACCGATAGAACTTAAAAAGGCATGGCAAACCGCTCTTAGAAATGCACAGATTGATAATTTTCACTGGCACGACCTAAGACATTGCACAGCTTCATATCTTGCAATGAATAACACGTCACTTGCTGCAATCGCTGAGATTCTAGGTCATAAGACTTTGAGCATGGTTAAGCGTTACGCGCACTTATCAGACAGCTACACCGCAAACGAAGTTGAAACCATAAATCATAAGATTTTGGAGGTGGCGCGTGATTGAGGTTTTTTATTCGGGTCATGGTTATGCGTTACGAGTAGGCAAAGATAGGCAAATCGATTCACAGTTGAAGTCCGACACAATAAACGAGTATCACGCATGGTTTTGTATTGATAGCGGAATAGCAGAACGTCTAAAACATTTTGATAATTATGAGCTTCGAGAATTGTGTTTTATTGAAGGCAATTTACCGCGTGGAATTACTCAAGAGCAGGCTTTAGGTAGTGAATTTGCAATAACAAGACGTGATGGTTGTTGGCATTCTCAATTTAAATTAGAATAGGGTAAAACTGAATACATTGACAGCTTGGGCAATCTGTTAAAAGTATTTTGGAATGAAGGCGAGTCCGCGCCACAAAATACCACCGCACCAAGCGAAGAAACGCCCCCAATAAGCAAGTACCAAGAGCGTTACTATGATTTCAAGACGTTGGTAGAATCTGAAAAATCACTGCTTGATAAGATGAAAAAGCCACAAATTCACGCCCGATTGATTGAGCGAAATGGTCGGTCATGGTGTATCAGCGAAAAGACTTTTGAAACATTTTGGGAAAAACAAGATCTTTACAAAGCCTCACGCGGTCGCAAGAGTTAAACCTGACTTAAATTTGGATGCTGACTTAACCATTCTTTGAGCGCGTCGTTCATACGAGTTTGCCAACCTTTACCCGTTGCACGAAACGCGCTTAAAACGTCCACGTCGTAACGAATTACCACCTGCTCTTTCGTTGGCTTTTTATTTTTGCCGCGTGTTTTGCGTGCCTGTTCGACGTGATTTTGAGCAATCACAATCATGTCGGGGTCGTCGTCTTTTTCAGCCTCATGCAAATAGGCGGCAATTTCTTCGTCACTTTGAAAAAAATTAAGTGGATTGTAGGGCGTTGTTTCTATTTTCATACGTTCTTAGCCATTTCTTTTGCTTTTGCAATGTCACGTTTTTGGGTCGATTTATCGCCACCACATAACAAGATAATCAATTCTGCACCTTTGAATGTGAAATAAAGCCGATAACCGCAACCTATAAAAATACGCATTTCAAACACGCCACCACCAACGTTTTCAACGTCGCCTAAATTACCTTTCAAGGCTCTATCCAAACGTTTAGCAATAAGCAATGCCGCTTGCCTGTCTTTGAGATTTTTAACCCAATCGTTAAAAGTTTGTGTGGTGCTGATTTCGTATTTCATGCGCTAATTGTATCTACAAAACTAAACACACCGCAATTAAAACGTAGCTACAGTGCCTTAAAACATCCGCAAAAGAAATTCCCTATATTCCCCCTTTTTTAATATAGGGTATTTTCAAAGAATCCAGCAATAGCGCGGGTTTAAAATTCCCCATATCCCCCTTTTTTCAATTGGGGGAATTTTATTTTTACCGCCATTCGCCAAAACTTCCCCCCAACGAAAACAACCGTATTTCGTAATTCTAACTAAACAGGGGTAACACCAAATGACAACACAACACTCGTAACCGTTCCACAACTTGCACAACGTCAACCTGCTTTATGCGTGGGTGGCATTCGCGGCTGGATATTCAACGAAGAAAAAAACGGGCTTAAAGACAGTGGCGCGATTATCAAGATCGGTAAAAAGCTGATGATTAACGAGCAGAAGTTTTTTGAATGGATTGAAGCACAGGGATCAGCGAAATGATGACGTGGGTTTTACCTGAAAACTCAACAGTCCAACACGTTGGACTTTTACCTTCAAATCTACCTACGTCGCTCAAAATGACCTTGACCAAACACAACCATCCCGCTATTCTTTGCCCACCTCATAACGAGGTCGGGCGTAGTAACCCGTTTAGCAAAGGTGATAATTCACCGCAATCATTAAAAGCGGTTTTTTTATGCCTATCATTTTTTAATTTAGTCGAATTCGACATAATTAAACTCAATATCATGATGGTGTTGTTTGGGCAGTCTTTAGGACTGGTCGCACCTTTGCGCGGCATTACTACCCCATTCAACACCGTCACCAATACCGTAGTAAGTATGTGTGACGGTTTTACCACTCTTAGCAAAGGTATCACCGCATGAAAACTAACATTGTGCCATTCAAACGACGCACGACCACGCCAATTCAAAACAATCAAATCAAATTCGAGTCATTTTTATTTTCAGTCAATGCAGTCGTGGACGTTTTAAGCGTTATCTTGCCTGCGTTCATGTCTCTTGACCTTGATGATAAAGACAACAGTGTCATCGAGTTCTATCAGCGTCATGTAGCCGTTATTCACGATTATCAAACCCAATAAAAAACCCCACTTAACCAAAGATTAAGCAGGGCTTTTATTGAACACTAAACACATTTGACGGGCTAATTATGCCTAGTTTAGTGGTTCTTTGCACCCTGCAAGGAATGAATTTTATGAATACGCAACACCCAGCCTACGAACACAGTTTTGCAATCGAAACGGCGCAATTTAGAGCGATTTATTAACGAGCGAAACAGGCATCAAGCACAAAGTCATTACGGTTTCTGATGGCGTTTTTGCGGCGGTTATTGATAACGCGCCACCACTGCCAACAGTCCCAACGATTTCATTGGCTGACATGATGGCGCATGAATATGTGGCGAATTGGCTAATCGATGGCTTAATTGAGAAGTCAGATTTAGGTTTGATATTTGGCGCAAGTGGTAGCGGTAAGAGTTTTGTGGTGCTTGATATGGCGTACTGTATCGCGGCTGGAATACCGTATCACGGACGAAAAACCAAAAAAACGGGTGTACTTTATGCGTGTGGGGAAGGTCACAGCGGACTACAAAAACGCATTAAATCCAATCACATCGACAAAGGTTGCGCCGAATTGCCTAACATTCACATTACCACCGTACCAGCGGCGTTTATTGACGAAAACAGTGCAATAGCGATTCAAAACACGATTAAGGCAATCGGTAATATCGGCGTGGTTTTCATTGATACATTCCACAGAAACTTAGGCAATGGTGACGAAAACAGCGCGAAAGATATTGCGAAATTTCTGCAAAACATTGACCTGTATTTGAGGTCAAGCGGCGTTGCTGTTGTTGTGGTACATCATAGCGGCAATGATTCTAACGGACGTTCACGCGGTTCAAGTTCAATCCGCGCGGCAATGGATGTTGAATACGAAGTTAAAAAAGATGCTGATACCGAAACCATTACGATTACCAACACCAAGATGAAAAACTTTGAACAGCCTAAGCCATTTTCGTTCAAGTTTAAGCCTGTCGCAGAAAGCGTGGTGTTAGAGCCTACTGATTACGTCAAAGCACCTACTAAAAAGGCATTGTCCAATAATGCGCTGATTGCCTTGCGTTGCCTTGATAAGGTCATTGAGCAATACGGCATCAATCCGCCTCAAATCATTATCGATTTATTCCCTGATACACCTCAAAACATCCCTAAAAAGGTTGTCACGATTGAACAGTAGCGCGTCTTGGCTTATCAATCGATTACGGTTGATAGTGAACCTGAAAAGAAACAAAATGCGCTAAAAATTGCATTTCAACGAGTGCGTAAGGATTTAGAGTTTGCTCAAAAAATCAGCATGGAAGGGGCTTACATCTGGAAAATTCAATCGCAATTTTACCATGATTCTTAACGGTACACACGGTACAAAACGGTACATTTGTATCTTTTGTAACGGCGGTTAATTTTGAGCTTTTAACGGTACACACTCTCTTTAGAGCGATAGCGTCGCTATTTTTTGCGAAAGATTCCTTTGGCATCCCAGCCAGTGAATCGGCAAAAAATTACGCGACGAGTTTAATGCCTTCGGCTGCCCCGATTCGTCCCTCGTCCAGTGGCTTATTCCGCACACAGCAGCTCCATAACCACTTCCCAAGATGACTTGACGCTGCGTCGCGAGGACTTGCATTTGCTCTTCGTTTCACTACGAACAAACGCCCGTCTGCTGCAGCTATCACGGACTAAAAATCATCCATGATTTTCAGCGAGTGTACCGCTGTACCGCAAGCATAAAAACCCAAAAAATCAGAATAGAAATTGAAGTTCTGCCAACGGGTGAAACGGGAAAATTTGAGGCAGGGAAAAATGAATACAGAATTAACGAGAATCGAAATGCAGGGCAACGTGGTATCCATGGCGATTGATTCACTCACGACGCAAGTATTACAAAACGCGGATGATGGCGTTGAATTATGTGTATTGGACATTGAGCTAGTCGAATCGGTATTGAAAGCAAGTAAATCAGCACAAGGCTTTCAACGCGCGACATTGTACTGGATGCGTCAAAAAAGGGGCTACTTGATTTTGGGCTATGAATCATTCGAGGCATTTGGACTGGCAGAATTTGGATTGGAAAAATCCAGCTTGTACGATCTGGCAAATGCTCACCGTGTTGAATCGATTTTGAGAAATTCCAGCATGCTGGAAAAAGAATTGCCGCTAAGACAGACGAACCAACTCAACAAATTATCGGATGCTGAAATTCCAACGGCGTATCAACTGGCAAATGACAAAGCCAACGAGGACGGCAAAAAATTAAGCGCGAAACACGTTGAGCAAGCCGTAAATGAATTACAGGCTCAACTCGACGAAAAACAAAAACGCATTGATTTTTTAGTTGAAGACCGCAACACATTTCGCAATCAAAACGACCAACTTCGCAATGATTTGGCTTTCAAGGTGAATGAAAAAGTCGAAGAACGCATTGCAGGTGAACGGGCAAAACTGATACTCGAAAATCAAGACGCAATCGCACAGGCAAAACGCGAGGCTGAAAACGCACAAGGCGAACTGGAACGGCTCAAAAAAGACCAAGCCAAAGCGATTAAAGACGGGGTATTTTCAGAAATCCAAAAACGCAAAACTGAAATTGACCAGCTCAATTACAAAGTTGAATCATTGCAAAAACAAACCGAAGAATTGAAAGCCGTGAGAAATTCACTTGATGCCGAGGTCGGCGCGTTACAAATTCACCAGGAAGCGATTAAAAACGCAAAGGAACAACTCACGTTTTTGTCGGGCAGTTTTTCAGACGCATTTGACACCAAGACCATACCGCCTGAAATCGTCAACGATTGGCAGGCGATAAAAGATGCGCTGTTAATGCTACAAATCGAGTTGCACGGTTTTATCAACCAGAATGCGGCAATTGATGGCGCGGTATTGGTCAATTAGTGAGCGGATATGATTGACCTAAGACCTTACCAGCATGGCGCGATTGGAAATTTACGGGCATCAATTGGCGCGGGAAATAATCGGGTGCTATTACAGGCGGCAACTGGGGCGGGAAAAACGATAATCGCCTGTGAAATGATTCGACGCGCCACCGACAAATCAAAACGGGTAATTTTTATCGCCCACCGCAAAGAAATCATCCATCAAACCAGTGGCAAACTCGACGCATTCGGCATTGACCACGGCATCATTATGGCAAGTCACGGACGAGTTAATAATCACGTGGGACTGTTCATTGAAGGCTTAGACGTACCTGCTGCGAGTTGTTGCATATTGGCGCGACCAACTAAGAGCCTGACAATTTACTTGCAAGCAGTTGGGCGGGTGATGCGTCCACATGAAAGCAAAACCGATTGCATTATCTTGGATTGTGCGGGGCTGACTTACGAACACGGTTTTGTCGATGACCACCGCGAATGGACATTGAACGGCAAAATTAAGCGACCAAAAGACGATGCACCAGCGGTTCACATTTGCGAAGAATGTTTTGCGGCGTACTCGAAAGCACAGCACCCGCATGAATGCCCCGAATGTGGTTTTGAAACGCCCACAGAGCAACGAGAAACCAAACACGCCGATGTTGATATGGTTGAACTCACCAAAGATGTTATGGCGCAAATTCGAGCGAAACGAATCAAACGCCTTGAAGTGGGCAAATGTAAAACGCTCGATGATTTTATCGAGTTGGGCAAATTGCGCGGCTACAAAGCGGGGTGGGCATACATCAAGTGGAACGAGCGCAAAGCATGGTTACAGTCGCATGGTTATGCTGTACCAAGTGAAGAGGCAACGGCATGATTCGGTTATTCAGATTTTTCTGAAAAAGATAATCAAATTACCCCCACGCACGCGCGGATGATTCGAGGAAGTTTATCGTAATCACGATATACCTCACTTTTCCCCACACCCGCAAAAATGATTCAAGCAGCACAAGATTATTATGAAATCAGAAACCGCCCTACAAAACAAAATCCGCCTTGAATTAGGCAAGCTCAAAAACACCCGTATGTTTAGAAACAATGTCGGCATGATTAACGGCGTGCAGTTTGGCTTATGTGTGGGGTCGAGTGATTTAATCGGCTTTCAATCCGTGACCGTCACACTTGAAATGGTCGGGCAAAAAATCGCTGTTTTTACTGCCCTTGAAGTCAAAACCCAAACGGGCAAGGCAAGTGAACCGCAAACCAAGTTTTTAAGCATGGTTAAAAAATTCGGTGGCATTGGCGCGGTGGTTCGTAGTGTTGATGATGCGGTTGAGTTGTTGAAAATTACCTAGTTTTTTCTAATTTTCGAGCTGTAGTAAAACGCCATTCATGCCGCGCCACCGTTTGATTTTTGTGTGGCATTTTGTCAACACTTGAACCCAATTATCACGCGGCTTTCGCGTAATACTTCAACAGCAATGTCAACACCCAAAAGCGGATATAATCCCGCCTCCAAATTTTAGTGTCCTATCATTGCCATGACGTTGTTAAATCCACTCGAAGAAAACCAACTTAACGAATTGATGAACGAATTGATGAACGAATTTATTGATATGAAAATCGACGATTATTCGACCATTGAACTTGATGATTTTGAAACATTGCAGGTGGACGAGTGACGGATAATTTTTTAACGAACTTACGCGAAACGATGACCACCACACATGCCATTGATGCGTTGACCGCTGAAAACATCGTTGAATGGGTGCGTAAAAACTGGGGTGGCTTGCCTATTTACATCAAAAAAAAGACTGGGGTGGATTCTCGCAATGCCGAAATATGCCGCCGCTTCAATGGTAAAAATCACGCTGATTTATGCCGCGAATTTGATTTGAGTTATCAGCAAATTTGCAAGATTGTGGCACAGGGTAGAAAGCCGAAAGCTGTGTGATTGTGACCGCTTAAATTCAACACTGGTAAAGATTTGAACGGCATTGTGACCGATTAAATGACACAGATAATTACAGGTTAAATGCGGCTTTGTGCTGATTTTGACGCAGTGGATTAACCCGTCATGAAGTAACCAACTTCACTAAAGCTCATCAACCAATTGCTTGGAAGGCTAACGGCAGGTTTCCGTTGGACGGGTTAAGACTCAAATCACGGCTGGGACATCCACTCCCGCTTCACTAGGGGCTTTTACACCGCTACCACTCGTAGAATTTTGAGAGGGTCTCGTGATTTAAGAATGGACAGTTTAGCATCAAGGCGAAAAAGTCACGACGTTACGCGACGGTTTGACACGTCTAATTTTAATAATGGCGCGGCATAGGGTACATTTTGACACACTCGAATGAGACAGTTAATCGCTAGGAATGACACGGATTTAACGGCATTTTGATACGGTTTTCGACCGTGCTTATTGATACTAGATTGCAGTATCTTCAAGGGCTATAGCAAGTTACCGAACCCGAAGCGACCGCCGATTAAAAGGCGGTTTTTTTGTGTCTGAAATTGGGAAAAATCGCCCTGTTTTCGCGTTTGGTTGCTCGCCCCTCAACAGAACAAAACGCCATAAGTCGCGAAAATAGCGCAATCCAACAAAGCATTTTTAAAATATACCGTCAAAAATACCGTCATTTGTGCAATGCTGGTGTTGTGATTTGTTACTGGGTGTTATGGTTTCTTAGTTTTGTTTGTCGCGTGGTAAAAACACGCCTTTGATGCAATCGGGGTTAATGATGCAAAGTTGAATGTGGTTGTGAGTTTTAAAACCTGCGTTTGGGTAGAGTGGTTCGCCCTCCCAAAATGCCGCCCTGACAGAATCAAATTTATTGCCGTTCAATTTGGCAATATCAAGGGCATAACGAATTACAGCGCAATCTAACTCGCGTTTTTAAAGTCAAAATCACCTGAATCAAAAGGCGCATTGATTGGTAATTCCTGCCCCGCTTCAATTAAGCCACGCGCCAACTCATCATAAGCAAATGCCAAAAAATCTAAATGCTGTTTATCAAGCAAATCGAAACAATTGCCTAAATCGATAATCGCGCCAATAACAAAAGGCGTTTTAATTTTCGAGTGCTTACGCTTGCTATCGTCTACGGCGTATTGTCGGGCGCGTTCAAGGCTATTTTCCCAAAAATAAACACCATGCCCTAACCAGTCATAACTATTTTTGCTATGGCGTAATTCGGTTTTGCCATTTAAAACATCTTTGCCAACGTCCTTATCCAGTCCGTGAAAGCCAAAAACATAAGCAGGTTTTGACGAATACAATTTATTGCCCCGCGACTTTGTTACGGGCTTTGCTTTTGGCTACGGTTTCGGTGCTGAAAAAATCCTTATGATAATTGCCCTTTTTATCGAGTATCTTTGCGCTTATCAAAAGTTTTGCGCGTTGTTGTGGCGTTTTATTTTGAAATGGGACAAAATTGCGACATTTTTTTAACAGGCACAAAAAAAGGCTTCGATGTTACTCGTAAGCCTTTGATTTATTTGGTGGCGATGGGTGGGGTCGAACCACCGACCTTGGGGTTATGAATCCCACGCTCTAACCAACTGAGCTACATCGCCTTAAAGTCCGCAAATTATAGAGATTTGTGAGAATACTGTCAAACATTGAACCTAAAATGTACTACGTCGCCATCTTTGACTACATAATCTTTTCCTTCCAAACGCCATTTCCCCGCATCTTTTGCTCCTTGTTCACCTTTGTAAGTGACAAAGTCTTCGTACGAGATGACTTCTGCACGAATAAAACCACGTTCAAAATCACTGTGAATCACGCCTGCCGCCTGTGGAGCTGTCGCACCAACGGGAATTGTCCAAGCTCGAACTTCTTTTACACCTGCGGTAAAATACGTCGCCAATCCTAATAATTCATAACCCGCACGCACAACACGATTCAACCCCGCTTCTTCCATTCCTAAATCAGCGAGAAACTCCTCTTTTTCATCGTCATCTAATTGAGCAATTTCTGCTTCAATCGCCGCGCAAATTGGCACCACTTTTGCGCCTTCTTTTGCAGCAAATTCGCGCACTTTATCAAGCAACGGGTTATTTTCAAATCCATCGTCTTGCACGTTGGCAATATACATCGTTGGCTTTAAGGTAATTAAGCACAAATCCCGAATCAATGCTTTTTCATCGTCATCTAAATTCAGTGTTCTTGCAGGTTGCCCAGCATCTAATTGTTTAAAAATTTTCTCTAAAACATCTTTTTTGGCTTGTTCTTCTTTATTACCAGTGCGAGCAATTTTGGTCGATTTCACTAACGCTTTTTCAACAGAAGCCATATCAGCTAACGCTAATTCGGTGTTAATTACTTCAATATCAGAAAGTGGATCAACCGTGCCTGCAACATGCACGACATTATCATCATGAAAACAACGCACCACATGAGCAATCGCATCATTTTCGCGGATATTGGCTAAAAATTTGTTGCCTAATCCTTCACCTTTTGATGCTCCAGCTACTAAGCCTGCAATATCCACAAATTCAATTGTTGTGGGCAAAACACGTTCAGGTTTCACAATTTCAGATAACGCATCTAAACGAATATCAGGCACAGGCACAACGCCCACATTCGGATCGATTGTGCAGAATGGATAATTTTCTGCTGCAATTTTCGCTTTGGTTAGCGCGTTAAATAACGTTGATTTACCTACATTTGGTAAGCCTACAATTCCACAATACAATGCCATGTAATACTCTTGATAGAAGTTAAATTAAAAAATAATAACTGCGAATTATACAAGCTAACGTCTTAACGATGGGTAAAAATCGAGCCTGCATCACTGTTGTCATCATGAACATCGGATAAGGTCATAATCTTTTCTTCAAATAAGCTCAGATGTTGCTCTGTTTCTGCTTCATTTTTAGCTGTTGTCGCTGAATCGCTTGAAACAGTTTCAGATGCTACTTTTTCCATAATCTGTTTTACCATTTGGCGGAATTCATTTTTATATTCGGCGGCTTCTAGCGCATCTTCGTAACCGATTTTTTGTTGAACAAATAAATCACAAATACCTTGATCGAAACTTTGCATTCCTTGTGCGTGTCCTGCGACAATTAATTCTTTAAAGCGATGAAATTCGCCTTTTCGCAATGCTTCTTGAACGGCGGGTGTATTGATTAAAATTTCTGCCACGACATAACTTTTCCCATTCGGTAATCGCAACATGCGTTGTGACACAATAGCACGAAGGCTATTGGCTCAATCTAATCGCACTCGCCTTGCCATTTCCTCTGGATAAAGATTCAAAATTCGTTCAAAAACTTGCTCTGCATTATGACCATTGATAGTCGATATAAATAGTCGCCCCGTATCGACAATTGAAATGGCACTTTGCATTACTTCAGCCGTGCGAATTTCACCAATGGCAACGACATTGGGTGCTTGTTGCAGGACATTTTTTAGTGCCATTTCATAAGATTCGGTGTCCAATCCCACTTCTCTCTGGGTGATGATGCAACCTGCGTGCGAGTGCATAAACTCCATTGGGTCTTCAAGCGTGACAATATGACCATTACTGTTTTGATTACGATATTTAATTACGGCGGCAAGAGATGTTGACCTTCCTGAACCTAAACCACCTGAAAACAAAATCAGACCACGTTTCTCCATC
>JAQTOT010000212.1 GCA_028713145.1 Methylococcales bacterium | reverse complement strand
AATTTCGTGTTAATGAGTTACGGCACAGGTGCAGTAATGTCAGTTCCTGCACATGACCAACGTGATTTTGAATTTGCGAAAAAATACGGTATTGCAATTAAACAAGTCATTTTTTCTGCAAAAGATGAAAACGACGATTGCACCGAGCAAGCCTTCACACAAAAAGGCGTGTTAAAAAATTCGGGCGCATTCGATGGGCTAACCTCGCAAGAAGCGTTTGCCAAAATTGCCGAAACCTTAGAAGCGCAAAACAAAGGCGTTCGCAAAGTGAATTTCCGTTTGCGAGATTGGGGCGTTTCACGGCAACGTTATTGGGGCGCACCGATTCCTGTGATTTATTGCGACGATTGCGGCACCGTTCCCGTGCCTGATAAAGATTTGCCAGTGGAATTGCCACGCGACGTGATTTTAGACGGTTCACAATCGCCACTCGTTGCACATCCGACTTTTTCACACGTTGATTGTCCGAAATGTGGCAAAGCGGCAAAACGTGAAACTGATACGTTCGACACGTTTATGGAATCGTCGTGGTATTTCGCGCGTTTTGCGAGTCAGCCCAATGATGCGATGCTCGGCGAAAGCGCAAAACATTGGTTGCCTGTAGACCATTACATTGGCGGTATTGAACACGCAATTTTACATTTGTTGTATGCACGTTTTTATACCAAATTGTTGCGCGACGAAGGCTTAGTCGTTTGTGATGAACCGTTCAAAAAATTACTCACGCAAGGCATGGTGTTAATGGATGGCAGTAAAATGTCGAAATCCAAAGGCAATACCGTTGACCCACAAGAACTTATCGAAAAATACGGCGCAGACACCGTGCGTTTGTTCATCATGTTTGCCGCGCCCCCAGAACAATCACTTGAATGGTCAGCAGACGGCGTAGAAGGCGCGTCACGTTTCTTAAAACGTTTGTGGCGACAAGTGTTTTTGCATTCAGAACAGGTGCAAGGTGCAAAATTCAAAATCGAAGGCGATTTAACCGAAGAACAACAAACCGTGCGCCGTCAGTTGCATCAAACGATTCAAAAAGTCACGCACGACATGGGCGTTAGAACCATTTTTAACACCGCGATTGCGGCAAATATGGAATTGCTCAACACGTTATCGAAATTCACCGATGAATCAAATAATGGCAAAGCAATTCGTCACGAAATTTTAGAAGCAATTACGTTGATGTTATCGCCGATTGTGCCGCATATTTGTGATCAGTTGTGGCGTGAATTAGGACATGAAAACGCAATTGTTTCTGAAAAATGGCTAACGGTTGACGAAAGCGCGTTAGTGCAGAATTCGTTAGATTTAATGGTGCAAGTGAATGGCAAATTGCGTGGCAAAATTTCCGTTTCTGCGAGAGCGTCGAATACTGAAATTGAAACGACGGCGTTGAATGATGCGACGGTGTTGAAATTTATCGACGGTTCACCTGTGAAAAAAGTGATTGTTGTTGCAGGGAAACTTGTGAATATCGTGATTTAAAGAAATGAAATGGCGTGTCGCGGTAAATCGTGGCACGCCCGAGGGGATTCGAACCTCTGACCTCAGCCTCCGGAGGGCTGCGCTCTATCCAGCTGAGCTACGGGCGCATTGTGAAACTTTGAAAAAGCGTGTGTTCGTTTGAACACACGCTTTTTTGTTTAGCCTTCAGCAGCAACCTTTTTGGTTTTGCGTTCAGGTTTTTCAGCTTTTTCGGTTTTTAAAATCATTTTAGGTTCAGTATTTCCTAAAACAACTTCTTTATCAACAACGACTTTTTCGACGTTATCGGCTGATGGAATTTCGTACATTGTATTGAGTAACACATTTTCAACAATCGTCCGCAAACCGCGTGCGCCTGTTTTACGTTCCATCGCTTTTTGAGCAATCGTTGAAAGCGAATCTTCACTGAATTCAAGTTCTGCCCCTTCCATTTCAAACAAATGTTTATATTGTTTGATTAACGCATTTTTAGGTTCAGTTAAAATTTGAATCAATGCCGCTTCATCAAGTTCTTCAAGAGTTGCCACCACAGGCAAACGTCCGACTAATTCAGGAATTAAACCGTAACGAATTAAATCATCTGCTTCAACTTGTGCAAACCATTCACCGACATTTTTACTTTCGTCTTTGGTTTTCACTTCCGCAGAAAAACCAATACCGCCTTTTTCAGAACGGGCTTGAATAACTTTGTCTAAGCCAGAAAATGCACCACCAACAATGAATAAAATGTTTTTGGTATTAACATGCAGAAAATCTTGATTTGGATTTTTACGTCCGCCTTGTGGCGAAACAGAAGCGACCGTACCTTCAATCAATTTCAATAATGCTTGTTGCACGCCCTCGCCCGAAACATCACGGGTAATCGATGCACTTTCTGAGCGGCGTGAAATTTTGTCGATTTCGTCAATATATACAATGGCAGATTCGGCTTTTTCAACGTCGTAGTCACATTTTTGCAGAATTTTTTGAATGATATTATCAACGTCTTCACCAACATAACCTGCTTCAGTAAGCGTGGTCGCGTCAGCAATCGCAAACGGTACATCCAGCAAACGCGCTAGCGTTTCAGCCAATAACGTTTTTCCTGACCCCGTGGGTCCAATCAACAAAATGTTGCTTTTTGAAAGTTCAACGTTGTCTTTTTTAGATTTGGTATTTTTGTTTCGCAAACGTTTGTAGTGGTTATAAACCGCAACCGCTAAAATCTTCTTCGCTTTTTCTTGACCAATAACGTAAGCATCTAACTCTGTTTTGATTTCTTTGGGCTTAGGCAAATCACCTTCGCTAATAGTTGGAATTTCGCCCAATTCTTCAATCAAAATGTCTTCGCACAACGCCACGCATTCATCGCAAATATAGACTGAAGGACCTGCTATCATTTTGCGAACTTCAGCTTGGCTTTTGTCGCAAAACGAACAATAAACCACTTTTTCGTCGTCAGAATCTCTATTTTTGCTCATCGCAACGTCCTATTTTTCGGATTTTTTTGAAATGCTAGAGCGGTCAGTGAGAACTTCATCAATCAATCCGTAAGTTACAGCATCTGTCGCGCTCAAAAAGTTATCGCGGTCGGTATCGGCTTGAATTTTTTTCAACGATTGCCCAGAGTGATGCGCCAAAATTTTGTTTAATTTTTCACGAATCGACAAAATTTCTTTTGCGTGAATTTCAAAATCAGACGCTTGCCCTGAAAAACCACCTAAAGGCTGATGAATCATCACGCGCGAATTCGGTAAACAATAACGTTTGCCTTTCGCACCAGCCGTTAATAACACGGCTCCCATACTTGCGGCTTGACCAATACACATTGTGCTTACGTCAGGTTTGATAAATTGCATCGTGTCGTAAATCGACATGCCAGCCGTCACCGAACCACCTGGTGAATTGATATAAAGATGAATATCTTTGTCGGGATTTTCAGACTCTAAAAACAACAACTGCGCCACGACAAGATTTGCCATGTAATCTTCGACTTGACCAACTAAGAAAATGACGCGCTCTTTTAACAAGCGTGAATAAATATCGAAAGCACGTTCGCCACGAGCAGTTTGTTCGACAACCATCGGCACTAAGCCACCTGCTGCTTGCGTTGCCATCATTTGCGCGAGTTGTTGTGAATACATGTTTATGTCCCGAAAATAAAAATTAAGCGTTTGCGTTGTTCATGACAGCATTGAAATCAACGTTTTCAGTTTTAATGGTTGATTTTGAAAGCAAAAATTCTGTGACTTGTTCTTCCATC
>JAQTOT010000211.1 GCA_028713145.1 Methylococcales bacterium | reverse complement strand
CGAAGGAGTCATTGATTTTTCCTGTTTTTTTAAATGAAATTGTCTTCGCATTTTAACAGAAATAACGCGGTTTAATTTTCAATTGCAAAGACATAAGTTGTGTAATTTTTTGAAAAAATTCAGCATAACAACATAACAAATTAGTGCTATTTGCTTTTCGCACACGCGATTTGCCTCGATTTACGATAAACTTAGCACTTTACAACAACTATAAAAATAAAAAATTATGTTTGAAATTGAATACGAGTTCCGCGAAGACGATTTAATTCACTTCAATGAAGTGCAATTCACCCGTAATGAAGAAATTCAACAAAATATCCGTAAAAATCGTTGGATTGTGCCGCTAGTGATGCTGTTAATTGGTGGTTTTTACTATTTTTATTATGGTGATAAAAATTCAGCGGCTTATATTTTGGTGCTTGCCGCGCTTTGGGGTTGGTTATCTCCAAAAGTAATGATGCTCGATTTACGTCGGCAAATTTTGAATAACTATACCTATAAAGAAAAAAATGCGATGTTCGGCACTTACACGCTCACTATCGACCCAACGCAAGCGCAGTATTTGCTTGAAAAATCCCCCAGCGGCAAACATAAAATGTTGTGGTCAGATTTAGTGCGCGTGGAATACAGCAAACATTATGTCTACATTTACATTAGCTTATCGACAGCATTAGTGATTCCGCGTGAAACGGTTAAAAGTGGCGATTTAGAAGCCTTTGCAAAACAAGCTGAAAAAATGATTGAACGAGCGTCGTAAGGCTAGAACATGAAAAATCGATTTGACTTAATTATTTTTGATTGGGACGGTACGCTGATCGATTCGATTGATTGGATTACACGGTGTTTGCAAAATGCGTCAAACAGCACAAGGCACGCAACGCCTGATTATGAAGCGGCAAAAGACGTAATCGGTTTAAGCATTGAACGGGCAATTGAAGCGTTATATCCCGCCGCAAATCCTGATGAAGTTATCGAGTTAGTCAATCATTATGAAACGGCTTATTTTTCAAAAAAAATCAGCCGTGAAGATTTGTTTTCAGGCGTTTATGAAATGCTCGAAACCTTGAAACAACAAGGTTTTAAACTTGCTGTTGCAACAGGTAAAACTCGTGAAGGCTTAGATGAAGCTTTGAATGCCACCAATACGCTGGATTTATTTTGTATCACACGCTGCGCGGATGAAACGCAATCCAAACCGCATCCGCTAATGCTTGAAGAAATTATGCAATTTACCAACGTACCACCACAGCGCACGTTGATGGTGGGCGATTCCACGCATGATTTACAAATGGCTCTCAATGCAGGTGTTGCCTCAATTGGTGTTGTCAGCGGCGCACACGATAGTGAGCAGTTAAAAACGTATTCTCCATTACATTGTTTTTTGCAGCCAACAGAATTACTCAGGCATTTTTTGTGAACTAAACGTAAGAACGCGCTCCAAATAATGCCGTACCAATTCTGACCATTGTTGAGCCTTCTGCAATAGCCGCTTCTAAATCGTCTGACATGCCAAACGAAAACGTCGTTAAGTTTTCATTTTTTAATGCCTTCACCGCAGCGACTAATTTTCGATAAGGCTCACGTTGCGCTTCAAAATCAATTTGCGGCGCAGGAATTGCCATCACACCGCGTAAAGTTAAATTTGGTAATTGAGAAATTTGCGACACCAAAGCGGGCAATTCGTTTAACGAAATGCCCGCTTTGCTTTCTTCATCGCTGATATTGACCTGCACACAAATGTTTAACGGCTCTAAAAAATCAGGACGTTGTAAGCTTAATCGCTCCGCAATTTTTAAACTATCTACACAATGAACCCAATCGAAATGCGTCGCTAACAGTTTGGTTTTGTTCGATTGAATCGCGCCAATAAAATGCCAAGTCATATCAAACGCGCCAAGTTCGCGCTGTTTGTTTAACGCTTCTTGCAAATAATTTTCCCCAAAATGCTGTTGCCCTGCTTGATAGGCACTAACCATTGCACTCGCAGGTTTTGTTTTACTCACGGCTAAAAGCTGAACAGAATTTTCTTCGCGTTGATAACGTTGCTGTGCGTTATGAATTTGTGTTTGAATTTTTTTAAGGTTACGAGCGATTGTAGGCATAATAGCTGCTTCAAAAATGAAAATTGAAAGTGCGATTTTAACGCATAATCGTCCTAATTTTATAACCTCACCCGATTCCAAAACATTATGGATATTGCAGAATTACTGACTTTTTCATTCAAAAACAATGCGTCGGACTTACATTTGTCAGCGGGCTTGCCACCAATGATTCGTGTTGACGGTGATATGCGCCGCATTAACGTTCCCGCGCTCGACCACAAAGAAGTTCACGGGTTAATTTACGACATCATGAGCGACAAGCAACGCCGTGATTACGAAGAGTTTTTGGAAACCGATTTCTCGTTTGCGCTGCCCAATGTCGCGCGTTTTCGGGTCAATGCGTTTAATCAAGCGCGTGGTGCGGCGGCTGTTTTTCGAACTATTCCGTCGATTGTACAAAGTTTAGAAGAACTCAAAGCACCGCTGTTTTTTCAAGAATTATGCAAAAAACCGCGTGGTTTAATTCTTGTAACAGGGCCAACTGGTTCGGGGAAATCGACGACACTTGCTGCGATGATTAACCATATCAACAACAACGATTACGCGCATATTCTGACCGTTGAAGACCCAATCGAATTTGTTCACGAAAGCAAACGCTGTTTGATTAACCAACGCGAAGTTCACCGTGACACGTTAGGTTTTAACGAAGCGTTGCGCTCGGCGTTGCGTGAAGATCCCGACATTATTTTGGTAGGTGAGATGCGCGATTTAGAAACAATTCGCCTCGCGCTCACCGCTGCGGAAACGGGGCATTTAGTTTTTGGAACCTTACACACCACTTCAGCAGCCAAAACGATTGACCGTATTATTGACGTATTCCCAGCGGCGGAAAAAGACATGATTCGCTCAATGTTGTCCGAATCGTTGCAAGCGGTAATTTCACAAACATTATTGAAAAAAGTAGGTGGTGGACGAGTGGCGGCACATGAAATTATGGTCGGCACGACAGGGATTAAAAACCTCATTCGTGAAGCGAAAGTCGCACAAATGTATTCCGCTATTCAAACTGGGCGCGTTGATGGAATGCAAACACTCGATCAGAATATGAAAGAATTAGTCGATAAAGGACTTGTCACCGCCAAAGTTGCCGCCACAAAAGCGGTCAATAAAGATATGTTCATTAGGAGTTAGTTATGGATTTCAATGCGTTACTTGCTTTAATGGTGCAAAAAAATTCATTTGATTTATTTATCACCGCTGGACGTGCGCCAACGATGAAAATTGATAACGCGCTTGTTGAAATTTCAAAAACGCCACTCAATAAAGAGCAAACCAACGCGCTAGTGATGAGTTTGATGGAACCACGACATAAAGAAGAATTCCAACGCACAAAAGAATGTCAATTCGCAGTCGGCGTGCCAAAAGTGGGGCGTTTTCGCGTGAGTGCGTTTATTCAACGTGACGCAGCGGGAATGGTTCTACATCGGATTAAGCATGAAATTCCAGACTTAGATTCACTTCATTTACCCGCGACAATTAAAAAATTAGCGATGGAGAAGCGTGGTCTGATTTTGTTTTCAGGTGGTTTAGGTTCAGGAAGGTCAACATCTCTTGCCGCCGTAATTAAATATCGTAATCAAAACAGTAATGGTCATATTGTCACGCTTGAAGACCCAATGGAGTTT
>JAQTOT010000210.1 GCA_028713145.1 Methylococcales bacterium | reverse complement strand
TTATTTGCTTTTTTAGAGCTAATCGAAAAATTAGAACGCGACACAGCAGCATTGGAACTGAGTGAAAAAGTACAATTTGTCATCGAACATAGCGGTTTGATGACGTTTTATGCACAAGATAAAGTCGAAAAAAGTGCCGACAAAATTGAAAACTTAAAAGAACTTATCAACGCGGCGGCAGCATTTAGTTTTGAAAATGTCGAAGAAGAAGGTTTATCGGAATTAGCGGCATTTTTAAGTCACGCCGCATTAGAATCGGGCGAATCACAAGCCGATGAATTTGATGATTGTGTGCAACTGATGACCTTACACACAGCGAAAGGTTTGGAATTTCCACTCGTGTTTTTGGTTGGCGTGGAAGAGGGGATTTTCCCGTCGCAACAATCGATTTACGATAAAGCCAAACTCGAAGAAGAACGCCGTCTTTGCTATGTCGGTATCACACGAGCCATGCAAAAACTGCATATTACTTACGCCGATAATCGCCTTTTATACGGAAAAAGTACCGCTGCAAGTAAATCACGTTTTTTGAAAGAGTTACCGCAAGAGTTACTCGAAGAAGTGCGCCCAAAACGCGACGTTTCGCGTCCAGTCACAGCAAAAACACCGAATTTTTTAGCGTTCAAAGCCGAATCGGATAGCCGTTATAAAATGGGACAGCGCGTGCATCACGAAACGTTTGGAAGTGGTGTCATTCAAACGATTGAAGGTGAAGGCGCGAAAGAGAGGATTTTGATTAAATTTAACCGTGAATCACGTTGGTTAATGACGGCATATACCGAATTGACAGTTGTGAATTAAATTTTCACTTCAGCGATTTGAACTCGTCACGCAATGCCATTTGTCGTTTTTTGCGGTTGTAACCGACTGAAAAATCATGTGTGGCATCACGAATTTTTCGAAGTAGCAGCATCATCGCGCTGTTTTTGGGAAAAAGTAACGGTTCGCAAACTTGTGGCAAATAAATTTCTTCTTGTTTTTTAGCCAGTCCAATCAGCGGCAAAGTGAGATTTAGCGACGCTAATGCCTCACTTGCCGCGCTGATTTGCCCCGCGCCACCATCAATTACAATCAAATCAGGCAAGGCTTTTTCTTCTTTGAGCAAACGCGCATAACGGCGGGTCACGACTTCTTTCATACTGGCAAAATCGTCTGCGTGTGACACTGTTTTCAGTTCAAAATGCCGAAAACCTTTTTTATTCGCTTTCATGTCTACAAATTGCGTCATGCCAGAAACGATGTGCTGATTGCCTAAATTTGAAATATCAAAACATTCAATCACTCGCGGCAAATTAGGCAAATTCAACGCAGTTTGCAAATCGAGCAACGCGCTATGTTCATCTAAATTGGCTTCGATATTTTTTTCTGCAAGTTGCATCAACGAAAATTTATTGCCGCGTTGTGGCAACGTTAATGACACATTCGCGCCCCGTAAATCAGTAAAAAACGCTTCAAGCGTTTCTTTTTCGCTTTCATCTTCCCAAATTGCGTTGTTTAAAATTATTTCGTGCGGCAAGGGATTTTGCCGATAAAACGCTTTTAAAAATTCCAATTCGGTGTTGTCTTGAAGGTCGATTTTAAAATCTTGTTTGCCTGATAAAACCCCTT
This sequence comes from Methylococcales bacterium, assembly GCA_028713145.1. Taxonomy (GTDB): domain Bacteria; phylum Pseudomonadota; class Gammaproteobacteria; order Methylococcales; family Methylomonadaceae; genus UBA10906. Next base: position 2,121 of record JAQTOT010000210.1, on the reverse strand, counting down.
TTTTGACACAAAATTGCACCACGCGCATTTGTTCGCCGACTCGACGAAATGCAATCACATCTTGATTTTTGGTGTTTTGGGTATCGACAATTTGTTTGTGTGCGAGTTGTTCAAGGCGCGTGATTTGGTTGCGAATTTCTAAGGCTTGCTCAAATTTTTGTTCAGTAGCGGCTTGCTGCATTTGCGTTTTGAGTATAAAAAGCGTGTCTTTTAAATCACCTGAAAGCAGTGATTTTGCGCCTTCAACTTGGAGTGCGTAATCGGCTTGCGTGATATTTTGAATGCACGGCGCAGAGCATTTTTGAATATAAAAATTTAAACAGGCTTTTTTAGGCAATGTTCGACAATCGCGCAATTTGAAAATTTGCAGCACCATTTTTTGTAATTCGCGGCGCAAATTTCCATCGGTAAATGCACCAAAAACATCCATTTTTGCACTCGGTTTTCGCGTCGAAAAAAGTCGCGGAAAAGCGTCTTTACTGAGTGCAATGTAGGCGAAGGTTTTCGCGTCTTTGAGAACAATGTTGTATTTGGGTTGGTGTTGTTTAATGAGGCGATTTTCAAGCAGCAATGCCTCAATTTCGTTATCCACAATAATCCAATCAATTTGCCGAATTTGCGCGACAAGACGGCGCGTTTTAATCGGCAATAAATGTTGGCTGGAAAAATAACTTTTTACGCGAGCGCGAAGATTTTTCGCTTTGCCGCAATATAAAACCTCGCCAACATCATTTTTATACAAATAAACGCCCGTGTTTGTGGGGACGTTTGCGCTATTGAAATCGCTGATTTTTTTGATTTTCAGCATGAACGGATGTTATTTCTTCTCTGTCGATAACGCTGCTTTCAAACCGTCCACAATCGCTTCGTCCGTATTGCCGCGAGCGTAATCAATCACAACAGGCACAAATTTTTGCATTGTTTCGGGTTTCATGCCGAGTTGTTGAAAAATAGAAACCGCTGTCAACGCCGTGCCGATGGAGGAATCACCTGCCAAACCACCTAATTTCCCCGCCAAACCGCCTAAGCCTGATTGCGGTTTTAAAGCAGGAACGGCTGAAAGTAATTGCTGCACGTCGGGAACTTGCGTGGCTAATCTTTCAAATGCTTGTGGATTCATGCGTGTTTTGGCAATTTGCAACAATGCGCCCGCACCGCCCATTGCTTGCTGCGGCGTAACGCCTAAACGTTGTACGAGTAAATTTGTTAATTCGCCCGCTTTGAGTTGTTTACCACTTTCGAGTAATTGTTGCGCGTCGTTAATCGCATTCGCACTATTTTCTAAGGTTGCAGAACTCTCTTTACTGACTGATTTTAAAATATCGCCTAACTTTTCAGCATGAACAGGCATTGCAAGTAAAGTAAAAACTGCTGCTGTCATTTTTAATAATTTCATAACGAGTAACCTTGTGATTTTGGAGAAAAATGTAGGTTTCTATTCTAACCGACAAACTTGCTAGTTGAATCCGTGTTTATTACACTTTCGAGCATCTTTTCGCTGTAACAACTTGCCTTTTATGACTTCTCAATCTGAGCGCATTACCGTTTCCTTAAAAACACTGGTCGATTTAGCTGCCCCTTCAACAGGTTTAACGTTTCATCATCGCGCGATTCGCGCCAAACAAAGTGGCGGTTTTGTGTCGCGTTTCAAAGGGCGTGGAATGGAATTTGATGAAACACGCTTGTATCAAGCAGGTGATGATATTCGCAGCATTGATTGGCGTGTCACGGCGCGAACAGGAAAAACGCATACCAAAATTTTTCGTGAAGAGCGCGAACGTCCTGTTTTTATTTCGGTGGATTGCAGAGCAACAATGCACTTTGCTACGCGAGGTGTTTTTAAATCGGTATTAGCATCAAAACTTGCAGCATTAGTGGCGTGGACAGCATTTCATCATGGCGATCGAATTGGCGGACAGTTGTTTTTTGATTCGCATTGCCAAGAGTTAAAACCGCAAAATGGACGTGGTGCGGTGTTACATTTTTTAAATGCGCTTGTGAAAGCTAATTCCGCTGAATTTGCTAATGAGAGCAAAGAAGAAATGGATTTAGACGCGATTTTTAGTCGCTTGTTACATCACGCAAGAGCAGGGAGTTTGGTTTATGTGATTAGCGATTTTC
>JAQTOT010000209.1 GCA_028713145.1 Methylococcales bacterium | reverse complement strand
GCATCACAATTCCTACAACAGGCACAAAACACAACAAACCTATCCACGTTTTATTAGAAATTGCCCATATCCAATTGAGCAAAAATGCACCCCACGACCAGCCTTTTATGCCTTCTGGCAAAACAGCTTTTTCTAATTTCATCCTCTATTCCTCGCTTTAAATTAAAAAAAATGCCGAGTATCAAACGTTGACACTCGACATTGAAAATCGTTAGAAAACTCAATACTGATTAGCCAGCCCAGTTTGCATATTTTTCACAAATTTTGTTTGTTGATGCACCTTTTGCGGTGTCTGCAAATTTACCTAAACTGCCTTTGAAATCCTCTGGCGTTTCATTCCACATACATTCACAAAATGCTTCTGCTTTTGATTGACCTGGAATCGGACTTTTTTCTTCGCCACCTTCCCATTTGTTTGCCGCATAAGTTAAGCAACCAAGATATTGTTTATCAAGAACAGGAACATCGTTGTAATCGCCTTTAGCGAAAGCGATGTTTGATGCCAAAAGTAAAGGTAACGTTAAAGCAGAAAGTTTTAACAAATTTTTCATAGCTGTGAACCTCAAAATTTAAAAGACTGATTAGGTTAATAATGATCTAAACATCACACTTAACGCTTGATGTGGGCTTTCAATGTATCGAAAGCCCGCAAAGTGTAATTCAAAGCGTGTTATTCGCAAATGCCCACGCCTTATTTTTCATCTGTTTTTTTGGGTGCTTCAACACCTAGTGCTTCAGTTTCAGTAGGTTGCGCTGCTTTTTGTTTTTCTTCAGCCGCTTTTTGTTGAGCAGCAGCTTTTTTGGCTAAAGCGGCTTTTTGATCAGCGGCTTGTCTTGCAGCGGTGCTGCCTGTTCCTGTAGATTCGGCATGGGTTAAAACTGGCGATAAAAACATCGACATCGCAAGCACAGACAACACGATTTTTTGGATTTTGATACCTAACATAATCACCTCATTAAAATTAAATAGTTAGCAAAATTGCAAGCGAAGTGTAGCAGCGAATTTGTTTTGTTTCTTCGTTTCGCGGTAAATAAAGCCAAAAAATGTTAGAAAATGCGCCGTTACGCCTAAATTTTCGTTAAACTAACGCTGAATTTTAGTCTTTCTTTTTATCACTTTTTAGGATTTTTAATGAATTCAAATGAATGGTTCACCGAAAAAATGTTGTCAACAGGCACCGCATTTTCACTCAAAATCAACTCAAAACTTCACGAAGAACAATCAGATTTTCAACATTTAGAAATTTACGACACCGAAACGTTTGGTAAATTGATGGTGATTGACGGTTGCACGATGGTTTCAACCCGCGATAACTTTTTTTATCATGAAATGATGAGCCACCCTGCCCTGTTTTTACATCCCAATCCAAAACGTGTTTGGATTATCGGCGGTGGCGATTGCGGCACGTTGCGCGAAGTTTTAAAACACAAAAATGTTGAAGAAGCCGTGCAAATCGACATCGACGAACGTGTAACACGTTTGGCTGAAATTTATTTCCCTGAATTGTGCGAATCAAATGGCGATTCACGCGCCGATTTGAAATTTATCGACGGAATTAAATGGCTCAAAGATGCTGCGCCGAATTCGGTGGATTTAATTATCGTGGATAGCACTGACCCTGTCGGCGTAGCGGAAGGTTTATTTGGCGAAGCGTTTTACCGCGATTGCGTCGCATGTTTAGCTGAAGACGGTATGTTGATTCAACAAAGTGAATCCGCGTTATTGCATTTAGATTTAATCAAAGATATGCGAGCGGCAATGAATACCGCAGGTTTCGCGCATCAACAAACGTTGTTTTTCCCGCAATGTATTTATCCATCAGGCTGGTGGAGCGCGACGATTGCAAGTAAGAAAGCCTTAACTTTCCGTGCAAACGACTGTGCAAATAAAGACTTTGAAACCGTTTATTACAATCTCGACATTCACAACGCGGCAATGGCGCAACCTGAATTTTTCAAAAAGGCGTTTGCGTAATCGATGCAGAATTTATCCACTTTTAAATTGATTGAACGCATCAGCACAATTGTTCGTGCTGAAGAACGCAAAAAATACGCGGCGTTAGGTTTGCAACCTATCCACATTCAAGTTCTCGATTATCTAAGCGCGTGTAATAGTTATAGCAATACTGCTGTTGGCATTACGGAGTATTTTGGTTTGACCAAAGGCACGGTATCACAAACGTTGCAAGTTTTAGAACGTAAAGGGTATCTCGAAAAAGAAATTGACGATGAAGATGCACGAGTCACGCATTTATTGTTGTCAAAAAACGGCGAAAAATTGCTTGAAGAAGCGAATCACGATGATATTTTCGAGCAAGCACAACAAGCTGTTTTATCGAAGCAATATGCAAGTTTGGACGATGCGTTGAAAATGACACTTTTTACCTTGCAAAAAGGTTGTGACGTGAAAAGTTTTGGTTCGTGCGATTCATGTATCAATTTCAACGTCGAAGACAATCACTATATTTGCACCGAAACCAATTTGCCTGTGTGGCAAATTGAAACCCACAAAATTTGCCGCGAACACCGATTTGCGGCGTAACTTTTTAGAGAAATTTATGTTTGATACCAAAACAATTGACGATATGGCAAGTAAATTGGCTGGCGTTTTACCGCCAGCGTTGCATACCGTGAAAGAAGATTTAGAAAAAACCTTTAAAGCGATTTTGCAAAGTGCTTTAGGCAAAATGGATTTAGTGACGCGCGAAGAATTTGAAGTGCAAAAATTGGTACTTGCGAAAACTCGCGCGAATTTAGAAGCTCTCGAAAAACGTATTGAAGCGTTAGACGCAGCAAAAGCCGAGTAAATCCAATGGGATTAGCCGTCCTGTATTCTCGCGCACGTTCTGGGATTAACGCGCCACTTGTCACCGTTGAAGTTCATGTTGCAAATGGACTGCCCGCGTTAAATATAGTTGGTTTGCCTGAAACAGCGGTGAAAGAAAGCAAAGACCGTGTGCGTGGCGCAATTCAAAATTGCCGTTTCGATTTTCCCGCACAACGCATTACGGTCAATCTTGCGCCTGCTGATTTGCCCAAAGACGGTGGACGATTTGATTTAGCGATTGCGCTGGGAATTTTGGCGGCAAGCGGTCAAATTTCGAGCAAAAATTTAGACCAGTTTGAATGCGTCGGTGAATTATCGCTTGGTGGTGAATTGCGCTCGATTCAAGGCGTGTTACCGATTGCAATTGCGGCGCGAGATTGCAAACGACAGCTCATTTTGCCCAAAGAAAATACCGCTGAAGCGGCACTGGTTAAAAATGTTGAAATTATTCCTGCCGCACATTTACTTGAAGTTTGCGCTCATTTGAATGGGCGTGGGCTGATTCAAACCACGTTTCAACAACCTCAACCGACCGAATTAAAACACGATGTCGATTTCTCTGATGTTCACGGGCAATATCATGTGAAACGCGCGTTTGAAATTGCCGCCGCAGGCGCTCACAATCTGCTAATGCTCGGACCTCCAGGGACGGGAAAGTCAATGCTTGCATGTCGAATGCCCACGATTTTACCGTCACTCACCGAAGAACAAGCCCAAGAAACCGCCGCAATTTCCTCAATCAGCGACCAAGGTTTAGACGTGGCGAATTGGTTACGTCCACCTTATCGTGCGCCGCATCATACGGCTTCGGCGGCGGCATTGGTTGGCGGTGGTAGTAATCCTAAACCTGGTGAAATTTCACTTTCTCATCATGGCGCATTATTTTTGGATGAATTGCCCGAATTTGACCGCAAAGTGTTAGAAGTGTTGCGTGAACCGC
>JAQTOT010000208.1 GCA_028713145.1 Methylococcales bacterium | reverse complement strand
CATAAAATCAATTCTTCCGAAAAACGCGATAAGTGCATCATTAAAATGCTTGCTGTCGCGGTAAATTCAATAGCAAAATCGCGGTCACTGACCGAATCTAACGAGTTTGCCGTTGGACGTGAAAAACCAAGTAATTCTGCACTCAAATGTCTATCAATCGGATAGCTTGTTCCTGCTAACGCCGCCGCACCAAGTGGCGAAACATTTAACCGTTTTGCACAATCTTTCAGGCGGTCAGCATCACGCGCAAGCATTTCAAACCACGCCATTAAATGATGTCCAAACACAATCGGTTGCGCGACTTGCAAATGCGTGAAACCAGGCATAATTGTTTCGGTATGTTTTTCTGCTAAATCTAAAATTGCGGTTTGCAAGCGTTTCAATTCATTGCCAATTGCCGCAATTTCATCACGCAAATAAAGTCGAATATCGGTAGCGACTTGGTCATTTCGAGAACGCCCCGTGTGCAGTTTTTTCCCTGCAATACCAATCAGATGCGTCAAACGCGCTTCGATATTCATGTGAACATCTTCTTGCTGAATCGACCAGTCAAATTCGCCGCGTTCAATTTCACCTTCAATTTGCGCTAGACCACGAATAATTAAGTCACGTTCTTCGTCGGTCAAAACGCCGACGCTGCAAAGCATTTTTGCGTGAGCGAGTGAGCCTTGCATATCTTGTTTTGCCATACGTTTATCAAAATCGACTGAAGCGGTAAAAATTTCAACAAATGCGTCGGTAGCTTGCGCGAATCTTGCGCTAGAGAGTTTTTGAGAATTGATGTTCATGAAAGTAAAAGCAGAGGAGAAAATGATTAGGTTCAAGACAAATAGTTGTCTTGAACCCTTATTTGTTATTTGTGCTGATTTAAAATGTCTGTAGCAACTTTCGATAAATTCGGAATGAATTGTGCGTCACGCGCTAACACTGCATTGATGGTTAGATAATCAGGAATTGGTGTTGAATTACTGCTCACTAACACGACTGGAACATGCTTATTACGCGAATTCGATTCACGCAATGCGGCAACAATTGCCACTGTATTCAAATCTGGCAATTCACGCGCAGCAACCACTAAATCAAATGGTTCGTGCAACAATTGTTCTAATGCCGCCATGCCTCGTTCTTGCACGACAATACGCGCACCAATTTGTGCTAAAACCCCTTGACACAATTTACGACGCGAGGGCGATGGTTCAACTAATAAAACCGTTGCTCTCGCAGGCATACTTGATTTTCTTAACGCATCCAATTCATGTTCAATGTCATGGAACGTTGCGTTTTCATTACCTACGTTATCCGAAACCCGTTTTAACAAATCAACATAACTTAGCGCGTAACTGGTGCTTAATTGGTCATTCGTTAAACTACCGCTGCTTAAAAAACTTTCAAATTGATGGCAAATTGAAGTCAAAATTGATAAACCAAACTGGCTACCTGCGCCTTTTAAGCTGTGTACACGGCGATACAAATCATCAAATGCTCCTTCACGTCCTTGTTCAAACGCTAAAACACATTCTTCTAAACCATCACAACGCTCTGGAAATTCGGCAACAAACTCGTCGCGCAATTGTTTTAGCAGCGTATCAAATTCAGCATTCATTAACATCTCTCCTTTTGTTTAAGTATTTTAATTTGTTTTTTAAGGGGTAAGCGAGTGACCGACCGTCACGATTTTTAAATCATTGGTACTACCTTTTGCGCCCGCTAAATCACCTTTGGTAATGATAATCCTATCACCTGTTTGTGTCATGCCGTAACGACGTAATTGCGCTACAATGTCGCGATTAACTTGTGTATGGGTTTGATCTTCGTGAGAGAAATAAATTGGAATAACACCACGGTATAACGTTGATTTCCCAAGTGTTTTAGCTTGGCAGCTCAGTGCAAAAATCGGAATGCCCGAACTGATGCGTGACATCAAAAGCGGAGTGGTGCCTGATTCGGTTAATGCGGCAATGCCTGCAACTTGAGTGTGATTGGCTAAATACATGGCTGCCATGGCAATCGCTTCTTCATCACGTTTAAATTCACGGTCAACACGATGACTTGAAACACGCACAATGTCTTGTTTTTCGGCTTCTAGGCAAATGCGATTCATTGCTTCAACTGCTTTAACGGGATATTTTCCTGATGCGGTTTCTGCTGACAACATAATCGCATCGGTACCGTCATAAACAGCATTGGCGACATCGAAAACCTCTGCGCGAGTTGGAATCGCATTTTCAATCATTGATTCCATCATTTGCGTAGCGGTAATAACGACGCGATCGAGAGTTCGAGCGCGTTTGATTAACTTTTTCTGCATTGCTGGTAAATTTGCATCACCAATTTCAACACCTAAATCACCACGCGCGACCATTACCACATCTGACGCTAAAATAATTTCGTCCATGATTTGATCATTGGCAACCGCCTCTGCACGTTCAACTTTCGCCACAATACCTGCTAGGCAACCCACTGCACCAAGCAATCGACGCGCTTCTTTTAAATCTTCCGCGCAACGTGGGAAGGAAACCGCCACAAAATCACAATCAATAATACCGATGGTTTTGATGTCTTCTTTGTCTTTTTCTGTCAAAGCAGGTGCAGACAAACCGCCGCCTAGCAAGTTAATGCCTTTGTTGTTGGATAAATCGCCACCAACGACGACCGTGCAATTGATACGACCATTTTCAACATTCACAACATCTAAAACAATTCGTCCATCATCAAGCAATAAACGACTACCTGCTTTCACTTCATTAGCAAGTGGTTCGTAAATGAAGCCAACTTGTTCATGATCGCCCTCGTCGATACCTAAATTCAAATCGAGTGCAAAACGTTGTCCTTCGTTTAAAAACACTTTTTTGTTTTTGAAACGCGCAATCCGAATTTTAGGCCCTTGCAAATCTCCTAAAATCCCCACTTGCCAATTTAATTTTTTACTGATTTCACGCACTTGGCGAGCGCGTTCAATATGATCTTCCGCGCTGCCGTGTGAAAAATTCAGGCGCACAACATCAACGCCCGCTTTAAACAATGCTTCTAACACGCCTTCTTTATCTGTTGAAGGTCCTAACGTGGCTAAAATTTTCGTGCGTCTCATTGTGACACCTTGTTTTGTGAGTGTTTTATTTTGCGTTTTGCAATGCAAGAGAAGTGTCTAGCATTCTGTTTGAAAAGCCCCATTCGTTGTCATACCACGAAAGCACTTTCACGAAATTACCGCCTGTGACTTTCGTTAAAGATGATTCAAAAATTGATGACGCAGGATTGTGATTAAAATCGTGAGAAACGAGTGGCTCATCGTTGTATTCCAAAATGCCTTTCAACGCGCCTTGTGAAGCGGTTTTTAAAATACTGTTGATTTCGTCTTTTGTCGTGTTGCGCGAAGCAGTAAAACTTAAATCCACAACTGACACGTTAATCGTTGGAACGCGCATTGCAAAACCATCTAATTTGCCTTGCATTGACGGAATTACAAGACCTACAGCAGCAGCTGCACCTGTTTTCGTTGGAATCATGGATTGTGTCGCTGAACGCGCACGACGTAAATCTTTGTGGAAAACATCAGTTAAAACTTGATCATTGGTATAAGAGTGAATCGTGGTCATCAAACCATGTTCGATACCAATCGTATCAATCAATGGTTTTACAAGCGGAGCTAAACAGTTTGTGGTGCAAGAAGCGTTTGAAATAACAGTGTCGCTTGCTTTCAAAATTGTGTGATTCACACCATAAACAATCGTTGCATCCACATCATTGCCACCTGGTGCTGAAATGATGACTTTTTTTGCGCCTGCAGCTAAATGTGCTGAGGCTT
>JAQTOT010000045.1 GCA_028713145.1 Methylococcales bacterium | reverse complement strand
AGCAACGCTGACGTTGCCAGGTATCGCGGGGATTATTTTGACAGTTGGGATGTCGGTTGACGCGAACGTGTTAATTTTCGAGCGTGTCAAAGAAGAAATTCGTAACGGCAACAGTCCACAAGCAGCAATTTACGCAGGTTACGAAAAAGCCTTCGGCACAATTTTCGATTCGCATTTCACAAACTTAGTTGTTGCTGTTGTGTTATTTGCTTTCGGTACGGGTTCAGTGAAAGGCTTTGCTGTAACGCTCATTATCGGGATTTTATCGTCGATGTTCACGGCTATTACGGGAACTCGAATGGTGATTAACTGGATTTACGGCGATAAGCGCGTTGAAAAATTATCGATTTAATTTTTCTTCGTCGTAAAAAAAACCGCCTTCGTGAAAACGTAAGGCGGTTTTTTTATGCCTATTTTTAAAGCATTTTTTCAAGTTGTTGCAACTGCGTTTCTAATTCGTTCAATACATCACGCTGACTGCCCGTTAAATTTAAACCTGCGCGTAATTCTTGAATGCGGTCATAAATTTTATCGACACATTCTTCTTGTTCAGATTGGCGCAAATACAATTTATTCACCATTTGGCGAAACGCAAAACTTAATTTGCGAAATTGTCCTCTTTCAACAGTGATATTTAACGCATCCAGTTCGCCACCATCAGCGATTTGTTCACATAATTCTTCCAAACGATGCAGCGGCGCAGAACTTTTATTGTTGATATAAGTCGCAATAGCAAAACTAATCGCTCCCGCAATCAGGAGAGTGATTAAATTACCTACAAAAATGAATACGCCAAGACGACTCCATGCTTCGACAATGTTGAGATAAACCGTTGTCGGTGGTTCGGACGTAATCCAATAAATCAACGCCGAATAACAGCCGCCAGCAATAATAATTAGCGCAGTTAAACTTAAAAATATCCGTAATAACGCACTGTATTGCGGATTTGGACGGCGACGACTAGAGCGATATTCCATAATTCTTTTCCTTAAAAATTAGTTCACAAGACTTTTTACCCACGCAAGTTGGCGTGGTAAACAAATCGTTTTTAAATCGTAAGTCGCTTGCGCGAATTCGCGTGCATTTTTGCCTAAACGAGCGCGTTCATCGGGTAAATTAAGCAATTCACACACGTTGTCGGCAAGTTGTTTTTTATCAAAAAAATCTACCAAACGTCCTGTTTTGTTGTGACGAATCGCTTCGTGCAACGGTTGCGTGTCGCTGGCAACAATGCAACAGCCTACGCTCATGGCTTCAAGCAAACTCCAACTCAAAACAAACGGATAGGTTAGATAAACGTGAATTCGTGAAAGCTGTAATAACGGAATGAAATGCGAGTAATCGATATGACCTAAGAAATGAATACGGCTCATGTCAAGTTCTTCGACGACTTCGTTGAGAAAAATGTCTTTCCATTTCTGTCCATCAGGAGCTTTTGCACCGTAACTTACACCATCCGCCCCGACGATTAAAATGCGAGCCTTTGGACGGCGACGCATGATGTCAGGTAACGCACGCATAAACGTGTGATAACCGCGATATGGCTCTAAATTTCGATTCACAAAGGTGATAATTTCATCATCTCGCGTGAGTTTTATTGTGCCACCACCATTTACATTTAGCGTTAACGATACGTTTGGATTGGGCGCAATGGCATCGGTATCAATGCCATCGTGAATGACGGCAATTTTGTCACGAAAAGGCTGCGGAAACGTGCTTGCTTGCCAATATGTTGGCGAAATTCCCGCTTCTGCAATATCAAAATGCAGAAAATTATTGTTATTTTTTAAACGCAAACGACAGTCATTGGTTGGGTCTTCGTTTAAGAATTCAGGTTAAAAATTTACGTCCATGCCGTGCGAGTGATAGAAAAATTCACAATACACTGCCATTTTTGTATTTGCCCAAATATCTTTTAAAAACAAACTTTCGCCCCAACCCGAATGCGCGATAATCAAATCAGGTGTAAAACCGCTGTCGCGCAATTCGAGGGCGGCACGAAAACACGCTTCGCCGCGAATCACTTTGGTTTCAAAATCACTCACCCAAGGATGTACATTTGGCGTTGTACCGCGCGTTGCACTGTAACTAATCATTCTCACGCCATTCCAATTTTCAGGCGCGTTTTTTTGCATCGTGAAAGCCACGACTTCGTTATTTGGGTCTTTGGCAAGTTCGGGGGCAAGATGTTTGAATTGCCCTGGAAAGTTTTGGTGAATAAATAGAATTCGCATGATTTAGGAAAATTTTTAGGTAAAAGTTGTTAAGTGAAAAAAAGCAACTATTGTGCCGAGGCGAGTAATGACGCTATTTTTTTGTGTTTCAAGCGTTTTCAAAAAAAATTGCATTTCTTGATTATCTACACGCTGATAAATTTCTAAAACAAGCAGCGTTTAAATTCCGCAAAAATCCTAACTGAAGCGTTTTGGGCTTAATCATTGTTTTATTCATTGCGTGAAAATTTTGATGGTTAAAACCTGTCATTCTAAAAATAGCTTAATAACGCTGGCTTGAGGCTGCGTATGTTTTACGCGAATCAATCGCTCAATGTAAGAAAAAAGCGGATTGTAGACTTCCAACATTGCTTTACCTTGGTGAAATAAAGGAATGTAATCGATCTGAAAATTATCAATGTTGAAAAACGGTTTAGATTCGATGTGTCCTAGCGATTCGTAATCGCGATTAAGCCGAATATCATAATCATCTCGATTCTTTGCACAGTCGATAATTTCTTGTGCAGAAGTTGCCAAAGCAATTTTGTTTAAAAAATCTCGATATAAAAATTCAAATTCTTCTTTTGGCGTATCAATGTGAAGATAACTTAAAAAATCATCTAAAAATGTAAGTAATCCTGCGGGGGAAAGTAATTCAGGATTTAGAGTAAAAATATAAGCCTCGTCAATTTCTTGCCAATCAAAATGCGCCATAACAAGATTTTTTTCCTTTTCAATTACATCTTTGAATTCATCGATGTTTTGAAAATGCTTTTTAATTTCAAGGGGATGTTTTTTAGAAAATGAAATTTTTGTGCATAAGCCGATATGAATGTATGCGCCCATGATTCAAACCTCCAGATAATTGTTTTGACTAAAGCAACATTTGCTTTTTGAGTTATTGCCAAAGATTTTTTTAAACGCAATGTCAGTTTTCGGGTCTACGAATTTCATGCAAAATCAATCCCTTTTTTTATTTTTTAAAATAGCTTCCACACGCTGCAAATCTTCAATCGTATCTACACCAGCAGGTGGTGTTTTTTCAACACGTTGCACCAAAATTTTTTCGCCATGCCACAAAATTCGCAATTGTTCTAAGGCTTCGATTTGTTCAAGTGGCGAGCTTTCCCATGCACAGTATTTTTTCAAAAAACCTGCCGTGTAAGCGTACATTCCGATATGGCGCAGCGAATCTCCCCCCTTGAAAAGGGGGGCGGGGGGGATTTTAAAATCAGCCCGATTCCAAGGAATTGGCGCACGGCTAAAATACAGCGCGTAACCGTTTTTATCTAAAACAACTTTTACTGCATTAGGATTAAAAATCTCCTCCACATCGTGAATTTTTGCGGCGAGTGTTGCAATGCCCGCTTGATGTTGATTTGCCAATGCGTGTGCGACTTGGCGAATATATTCAGCAGGTAAAAGCGGTTCGTCACCTTGCAGATTCACAATAATTGTGTCCTCTGACCAACCGAATTTTTCGGCAACTTCAGCAATACGTTCTGTACCACTTTCATGATTTTCGCGTGTTAAAACAGCTTGAAAACCTAGCTGCGAAACCGTGTCAAAAATTCGTCCATCATCTGTGGCAACAACAATTTCATCGGCATTCGCTTCGCTTGCTCGTTCACAAACATGAGCAATCATCGGTTTGCCAGCAATGTTTAATAACGGTTTGCCAGCGAGGCGCGTTGAGCCGTAACGCGCTGGAATCACGACTTTAAATGGCACGCTCATTTTCGCAATGCGTCGGTTTCTTCAAGTGATAAACGACGTGCATCATCTTCGAGCATCACAGGAATATCGTCACGAATTGGAAATGCCAAACGGTCTGCAAGACAAACCAATTCTTGCGCTTCTTTTTGATAATGCAGCGGACTTTTGCAAATCGGGCAAGCTAAAATGTCGAGTAATTTGGAATCAATCATAATGGTCTCTTGAAAAATAAAAGGGTTATTCAGTTAGTTCTAATTCTGGAATTGTTTGCAACGCAGGCAAATCGCTCAACGTTTGCAAATTAAAATAATCTAAAAATTGCGGTGTGGTGGCATATAAACTCGGACGACCTGCGACTTCTTTTTGTCCAATAATGCGAATCCACTCGCGTTCAATTAGGGTTTGCATGATACTCGAACTCACGCTAACGCCGCGAATATCTTCAATATCACCGCGTGTCACAGGTTGCCGATAGGCAATAATGGCAAGTGTTTCAAGCAACGCGCGGGAGTATTTTGCAGGTTTTTCAGCGAGCAATTTTACGAGCCAAGGTGCGTAATCCGCGCGAATTTGAAACCGATAACCGCTTGCCACTTGTTTTAATTCAATGGCGTGATTTTCATAATCAGCACTTAATTCAAGCAAGGCTTGTTTAATTTGTGCTATCTCTGGTTGCATGTCATCGGGGAAAAGCTGTTGCAACTGTTTTTCCGTAAGTGGTTGCGAGCTAGCAAAAATCAAACTTTCTAAAATCGATTTAATGCTGTTCATGCGTGTGTTTTACAAAAAAGGTTTCAATCTCATTAGCAGGTAATGCTTTACTGACGATATAACCTTGAATCATGTCGCAATGCAAATCACGCAAAACAGCAAATTGTGATTCTTCTTCAACGCCTTCAGCAATGACCACTAAATCAAGGCTATGTCCAAGCGCGATAATTGCCCGCACAATCGAAGCGTTACTTTCGTTTGCTTCCATGGTTTGCACGAACGATAAATCGATTTTCAATTTATCGACATTTAAACGTTGTAAATACGACAGCGACGAATGCCCTGTGCCAAAATCATCAATCGACAATGTGAAACCTAATAATTTCAGTTCTGCGAGCAATTTTGCAGCCTCACTCAAATCTGACATCACTGAACTTTCCGTAATTTCAAGTTCCAAACGGCGTGGCAGCATTTCAAAATCACGCAATGCGCGATGAATGGTTTCGAGTAAATTGCCACGATTTAACTGAATTGCTGAGACATTTACAGCAACAATTGGCACATCAAACCCGCGTGCAAGCCATGTTTTAATTTGTGAACAGGCTTGGCGAAATACCCATTCACCAAGCATAACAATCAAGCCACTTTCTTCAGCAAGCGGAATAAATTCATTAGGATAAATCAGCCCTTTTTCAGGATGATTCCAACGTAACAACGCTTCAATGCCGCGTAATGCACCCGTTTTGGCATCGGTTTGCGGTTGATAGTGCAAAACCAGTTCGTTTTTTTGTGTCATTGCGCGACGCAAATCCGCATCAAGGCTCATTCGTAATTGTGCAAGCAAACTCATTTCTTGCGAGAAAAATTGCAGTGAACCTCTTCCATGTGATTTCGCGGTATGCAGTGCGGTATCAGCGTTACGTTGCAAAGTCTCAATATCTTCGCCATCACTTGGATAAAATGCCACGCCTACACACATATCAATAAACGCTTCCCGCTCGTTTAATTTAAACGGCTGCGCGATACTTTCAATGATGTTATAGGCCGCTAAATTTGCAATTTCATGTTCGTTAATTTGCGTGAGCAACACGTTAAATTCATCGCCGCTAAATCGTGAAATTATATCTGTGCCACACAAGATATTTTTCAAGCGACGCGTGGTTTCAACTAACACTTGATCGCCATATTCCGAGCCAAAACTTTCGTTAATAGATTTGAAATCATCCAAATCCATCGCCAGCAATGCGAGTTGTTGATTTCGTGATTTTGCTTGATACAAGGCTTGTTCGAATAATTTACTAAACAACGCCCGATTTGGCAGCGAAGTAAGTGGGTCGTAATACTGATAAAAATCAAGTTGACGTTGCGTATTTTTCACATCGGTTACATCGGTGAAAACGGCAATGTGATGATGCGTTTTATTTTGCTCATCATGCACCATACTAATGGTGGCAATCTGAGGATAAAGCGAACCATCTTTACGTTTATTACAAAACTCGCCGTGCCAACTGCCATTTTCTTCAAGACAAGTCCACAGTTTTTGATAAAAATCAGGTTCATGTTTGCCTGATTGCAAAATGCGAGGATTTTGTCCAATTACTTCTTGTGGACTGTAGCCCGTTGCTTTTGAAAACGCTAAATTGACGCTGCAAATTTTATTCTCTTCATCCGTAATCACAATGCCTTCGCTGGCGTTTTGAAAAACATGCGAGGCAAGATTGAGTTGTTGTTGCGCTTTTTTGAAATCGGTAATATCTCGATTTGTGCCGCGCCACCCTAAAAATTCCTGAGATTCACTGATAACGGGTTTGCAAATATGTTCAATCCAATGCTCCTTCCCTGCTTTGTCATACATACGAAAATTGAGCGGTGCATCGCTGCAATGTGAACATTTCACCTTCTCAGCATGTGTGTGCCATGCAGGTAAATCTTCAGGATGAATCAGTTGCTCCATTAGCAAGCCATTTGCTAAAAATTCGTCAGGTGTATAACCTGAAACTAGCTCGCAAGCGGGTGAAACATACAAATAGTGAGCATTTTCATCGAGCCAATACTCCCAATTCGGTGAATACTCGGCAAGAATGCGATATTTTTCGCGGCTTTCTTCTAAATCAGCGGTGCGCTGCTCGATAAGTTGTTCAAAGAAATGCTGTAAACGACTGAGTTCTAAATGGGTATGAAGGCGTGCTTTAACTTCGTCAATATCAAACGGTTTGGTAATGTAATCCGCCGCCCCAATTGAAAAACCGCGTACTTTGTCCACGGCTCTATCAATTACGCTGATAAAAATGACGGGAATACGGTTGCCTTCTGCTGTGGCTTTCATGCGCCGACACACTTCATAGCCATCTAAATCTGGCATTAGAATATCAAGTAATACCAAATCAGGTGTGCTGCTGCGTAAGAGTTCCAAGGCTTTCATGCCATTGTTTGCCACAATGATGTGATAGGTATCTTGTAGCGCGTAAATTAGCTCATGGATATTTTCGGGAACATCGTCAACAACCAAAAGTGTTGGTTTCGCGCCCATTTGCTCAAGTGGACGTTCAGGTTTGCGCCGATAACGGCGTAATTCAAGTTGTGCTAAAACGCGCAGTTTTAATAAATAGCTGTTAATGGGTTTTGTAATGTAGTCGGCAACGCCCAGTTTTAGCCCTTTTTCTTCGTCAGTAATTTCAGATAACGCGCTCACAAAAATGACGGGAATGTCAGCCGTTTCTTCATTACTTTTTAAGCGACGTAGCACTTCATAACCATCCATGCTTGGCATTTTTATATCCAGCAAAATTAAATCGGGGGCAGGGGCGCGCTGGGCAATTTCTAAGGCTTTTTCACCGTTGGTGGCGGCAACAATTGCGTATTCATCACGCAAGATATTCATCAACGTATGCAGATTTTCATTTACGTCATCAACAATGAGAATGCGTGGTTTAGTTGATGTAGAGTCAAGCGTAGTCATCATAATTTGTACCGATTTTTTTAAAATTTTTTGAGTAGATGTTGTTGTAAATCCATTAACAAAAAAGTGGCTTGTTCGACGTTAAATTCATCGAGCTGCACGGCAATGGCTTCAGTAATGGGTTCAAATTCACTCCCCTCTGCAAGTTCACACAATTGTGTCAACAATTTTTCACTTGCCCCAAGGTCTTGTTCAAGCATTATCAATAATTCTTTTGTTATGGCGGCTAATTGCGTAGGGGAAACATCACGCTTTTCTGGCGAGTGTTCTACTTGTTCGATGTCTAGGCTGTCAATGTCTTGAAATACCTCTTTTAACAAACAATCTAGCCGCTCAAGATCGTTTTCATTGAGGCTATTTCCTTGATGTAATTCGCTGGCAAGCGTTGTTGAAAAACGAAATAATGACACTGCACCAATGTTGCCCGAAACGCCTTTGAGCGCGTCGCAGTAAGTTGTTGCAGATAACATATCTTGTTCATCGAACATCATGCGATGCAATTCACTGGTTGCATTAGCAAAATGTTGGCGGAAACGGCGTAATTGTTTTCGATATGCGTTGATATTGCCGCCGTTATGTTCAATGCCATCTGCAATGTGCAAACTCGCTAACGCTAATAAATCCGCAGGATAATCGATTTTTTGTTCAAAATCGACCAACCGTTCGTGACAATGATGTAATGCGTTATCGCGCGATTCAATGGCTTCAAATGTGTTATTAAAAGCGTGTGCGAGTGAACTAATTACATCATTTCCTTCAACATCTACACGCATTCGATAATTTTGATTCACGACAATTGCATGAACCATCACATTTAAACGCTCAATTGGACGTAATACGATGCGCTGCAAACGAAAGACAATCAACAGCGTAATGCTACTTACAAGCAATATCATCAAGCCACGATAAAGCAAAAAGCTACACCAACGTAAATTTAATTCACGCAAACTGGCGCGAATAAATACGTTACCAACTGGCACACCGTTTTCCATAATCGGTTCACTTAAATACAAATAACCATCTTCAATTTTGGTAACGAGTGGCAAATTTTCGACTGCTGGAAATTCAAACGCCCGTTCTTCACCGCTATCGTAACGGGTAAAAATTTCACCTTGCAAATTGTAAATACACGCGGCGACAATTTGATTTTCAATGCCTGCAATGTTGAGAATTTCTTGCACCGTATTTTTATTTCGTTGTGCTAAAGGCGTTGCACTGCGCGTGCTGATAATTCGTGCATAGGAATTGATGTTTTGCACAAGTTCTTCTTTTTGATGAATTCGCTCGTAAATAATAAATGCGATATTTTCAAGAATTAACACGGCAAGACTGGTTAGAAAAATCACCAGAATTAACTTGGTTTTGATAGACATTTTTTTTGAGTTACTTGGCATAATCATTTCCCGCCTTTTTCGAGTTGCTGTTGCAACGAGGTTAATAAAAGTTGCGCTTCATCAATGTTAAAAATATCAAGTTGCATGGCAATTTCATTTATTGCCGTTTCTAATTCGGTGTTCGCCACACCTGCGCGTAGCTCAGTCATAATGGCTTCAGCCTCACCTAAATCGGCGACGAGTGATCTTTTAACTGCTCGATTTTTTCCAGTAATTGAGCCGTTAAAAGTGGCGCGTAAAGGACTGGCGGTGGGACATGCACACTCAAACTATCAATATCGTTGATAACGTGTTCGAACAATTGCCTTAATTTTACAAAATCATTTTCGCTGGGTGTTTGCGCTTGTTTGAGTAAATTATCAATGTGTGACACGGCTTCAAATAATGCAAATGCCCCGATATTGCCCACAACACCTTTGAGCGCATGGCAATAATTTTCTGCGGCAACGCTGCCTTGCTCGGTAAGTAATCGTTGTAATTCGTTCCCCGCATCAAGGTAATGTTCACGAAAACGTTGAAGTTGTTTTCGATAGGCTTCCACTTTTCCGCCAATTCGGTGAATCCCGTCTTGTACTTGCAAACTTTCTAGCGCAAGTAATTCAGCAGGTAATTCCATTGATGATGAAGTTGAGGGCGCAGCAACGCTGTATTTAGGCAACCATTTGGCTAAAGTGGCAAATAACGCATCAGGATTGACAGGTTTGGTAACGTGATCATTCATGCCTGCTGCTTGACTTGCTTGATCGTCAGAAGCTCTTGCAAGTGCCGTCATCGCGATAATGGGCAAGGTTGCAAAATGGGCATTTTCAGCATCATTTGCTAGCGCACGAATACGGCGTGTTGATTCTAGTCCGTCCATGACAGGCATTTGAATATCCATTAACACTAAATCGTAATTTTGTTGCCTAACTTTGGTAATTGCGTCTTGTCCGTCTACGGCTTCATCGACATGAATGGACAGAGAGCGTAATAATTCGCCAGCAAATTCACGGTTAATGTTGTTGTCTTCGACTAATAAAATGCGTGCGCCTGAAAAATTTTGGGTAATTTGCGGGGGGGCTTGTGTTTTCTCAATGGCAAAAATGCGTGTACGTCCTAACACGGTCAAAATTGTATCGAGTAATCCTGAGGGCGACACGGGTTTTACCAAAAAGCCATTAACACCTGATTGCTCGGCGAGTTGAATCACGTCTTCACGTCCGTAAGCCGTTACCATAATAATTTTAGGTTGCGTTGTAATGGCGTGATTTGCGTGAATACGGCGTATCGCTTCGTCACCATTCATATTCGGCATTCGCCAATCCATGAGTACCAATTCAAACGGATTATCGTTTTGTGCTTCAAGCAATTGAATTGCGGCTAAACCATTTGTCGCAACGCTGACATCGAGTTGAAACGCGAGCAACATTTCTGACAAAATTTCGCGTGCTACTTCGTTATCGTCAACAATTAACACCCGAATTCCTTTGAGTTGTGAACCTGTTTTTGCTATTAAATCACGTCGATGTGCCTCTGCTTCGTGTGCGACTTGTAATTGCAAGGTGCAGCAAATGGTTGAGCCTTGATTTAATTGTGATTCTTTTACCCAAATTCGTCCGCCCATCATTCTTACTAAGTGCTTGCTAATTGCGAGTCCTAATCCTGTACCGCCAAAACGCCGCACAGAAGATTGCTCGGATTGAATAAACTTTTCTTCAAATAAACGTGTTTGCAATTCGGGTAGCATACCTATTCCCGTGTCCCGCACGGCAATTTGCAATGTGACAGTATTTTCGTTACGGTCTAGTTGTCTAAATGAAAGCTCTACTTCGCCTTGCTCGGTGAATTTAAGTGCGTTGCTACACAAATTTAACAATACTTGTTTTAAACGTAACGGATCACCAATCAAAATAGAAGGAATGTTCGCGCTGTAACGTATTAAAAATTCCACATCTTTTTGTGTTGCTTGCAAGGCGACCGCATCGGTTAATTGTTCCACGACATCGTCTAAACAAAACTCAATTGATTCTATTTCGAGTTTGTCGGCTTCGATTTTAGAAAAATCTAAAATGTCATTGATGATGCTTAAAAGTGAATGCGCGGCACCTTGTGCTTTAGAAAGGTGATTATGCAGAGCAGGGGGTAACTCATTTTTCAACGCTAAATACAACATGCCTAAAATTGCATTCATTGGCGTGCGGATTTCGTGACTCATATTCGCTAAAAACTGACTTTTTGCCGTATTCGCAGAGTCGGCGGCTTCTTTGGCAAGAGCGGCTTCAGTGGCTAATTCTTTGAGTTGTTGATTACTTTCGGATAATCGCAATGTGCGTTCTTTTACTCGCGCTTCAAGGTTTTCGTTAATGCTTTTGAGTTGCCATTGACTGTCTTCTAATCGTTGATAGCTTTGCATAAAAGAATGCGTGCGCTCTTCAATTACATGTAACATTCCGTTGATGGCAAACGCTAGCGAGCCTAATTCATCGTGCGTTTCAGGTTTTGCGCGAATACTGTAGTCTTTATTAAGTGTTATGGATTGTACGGTTGCGGTTAAATGCTCAATTGGCTTAGACACCACACGCTGCAACAATGTTGTTAGCCCCCAAGTAATTACCGTTATTAGAAGAATAATTAACCCTAAGTACAGTAAAAAATTCTGCCAAAGTAAATTTAATTCGCCCAAACTGGCGCGAATAAACACTTGCCCTATTTGTTTACCATTATCCATAATCGGCTCACTAATCGACAAATAATGGCTGTTCTTTATTTGCGAGGCTTCGAGATTGGCAGGAGGGAATTCAAATGGTGCGTTATCGTCATTTTGATAATGAGCAAACAGCACACCTTGTTCATCATAAATACAGGCGGTTGTAATGACAGATTTAAACTTTAATGCAGCAAGTGTTTCTAACGCGACTTTATTGTTGTGAGAAACAAGAGATGCCGTGCTGCGGTCAGCGACCATTCGTGCTAGTGAAGATACGTCGCGTTCTAAATCTTGACGAGTGCGAAGATGTTCGTAAGCAATAAAACCTGCGCCTTCCAAAATCAGCGCAAACGAACTGGTGAATAAAATAATCAAAACCAATTTGGTTTTGATTGGTAATTTGTTAAAAGTAATTCTCATGACAAGCACAAATAATCAACGTTAACGCCACATTCGATCCATCCAAATTTACTGCGTTTTATGATGTTGTATTTTTTTAACATGATCATTTCCATAGCATAGTTTGTGGTTTGCAACCTAATAAAGGCAGATTAAGTTGACTGTTGAATCTTAATAGGGTGTGATTATTGCCAATAAATCCGTAAAAACCAAAGGAAAAAATGAAATTCCCTTCACTCAACACACAAATTTTACTTAGTGCCTTTTTTGGCATTGTCATCGGTTTTGGCTTAATCGCATGTGGGAAAGAATCAGCCATTACGCAAACAAGTCTATACACCGCAAATTTAGTGGGTACATTGTTTATCGATTTACTAAAAATGGTGTTAATTCCGCTGGTTTTCACTTCAATTTCTGTCGGCGTGGCAAATTTGCAAGCTCACAAACAAATTCACCGTGTGTGGATTAGCACGCTCAGTTTTTTCGCTTTTTCAATGGCGATAGCGATTGTTTTGGGATTGGGGGCAAATCAGATTTTTCATCCAGGACAAGGATTGCATTTAGAAATGTTTCAAAATGCAATGAGCCATTTCGAAGCAAAACAACAAACGCCCGCTGCTTTTTTCACCGAATTTTTGCACGGTTTATTTATGAATCCGTTTGCCGCACTCGCGCAAGGTGAAGTGTTAGCTGTGTTGATTTTCGCCTTGTTTTTAGGTGTGGCATTGGTTATTGGTGGCGAGCGATACAAAAACATTTTGATACTTTTGCAAGAATTCCTCGAAATCGTGATGCAAATGGTGCGTTGGATTATGACGCTCGCACCGCTTGGGATTATGGCATTGTTGATTAAACTCGTCGTGACGCAAGATTTGGCATTACTCGGTACGCTGGGAACTTTTGTTGCAGTCGTCATGGGGACAACGCTGTTTCATGCCGTGATTGCGTTGCCACTAATTTTATTTATCGTCACAGGGATGTCACCGTTACGTTTTTGGCGCGGGGCAAGAGAAGCCTTGGTCACCGCTTTTGCGACCAGTTCAAGTTCGGCAACCTTGCCCATTACCTTGCGTTGTGTTGAACATAATTTGCATGTTCGTAAAGAAATTGCCCAATTTGTGATTCCACTTGGCGCGACCATCAACATGGATGGCACGGCACTTTATGAAGCCTCAGCCGCGTTGTTTGTGGCAAATTTGGTTGGGATTGATTTAAATTTAACACAACAATTGATTGTGTTTTTTACAGCGATGTTTGCAGCGATTGGCGCACCAGGAATTCCAAGTGCAGGGATGGTGACAATGGTGATGGTTTTACAATCTGTTGGGTTGCCTGCTGAAGCGATAGCAATTTTATTGCCGATTGATAGATTACTTGATACGTTACGCACTGCCACGAATGTTGAAGGCGATATGATTGGCAGTTTGGTGGTGCAAAAATTCGTCAAAGGAGAGAAAAATGTTTGATTTAAGTGAATATCTTGATCCTTACCACATTGAAACGTTGGAAACGATTGTGATGATTTTGGTTGTTTTTGGCATTTTAGGTTTAGCTCGGATGCAACGTTAAGAATTCCTTGTCACTTGCCTGTCATCTTTTGACGGCGGGCAAAATGGTAGCATGGCGTTTTAAGATTTTTAGACTGACAGGTAAGCGAAAATGAAAGAATTATTATTACTTCGACACGCAAAATCAGATCGCAAAGCGGACGTAAGTGACATTGAGCGACCACTCAAAAAACGTGGCAAACGTGATGCCCAAAATATCGGCGTATGGCTGAAAACACAACATTTAATTCCTGCTGTCATTTTAAGTTCTCCTGCGACGCGAGCCATTGAAACCGTCAAAATTATTTATGAAGAATTGCACATTGATGGTTTAGTCATTCAAGAAGATTCTCGCTTATATGCAACAGGCATTGAACAATTGAAAATGGTTTTGGCGAGTTGTCCTGAAACAATGCAGCGTGTTTTGTTAGTTGGACATAATCCCGAATTAGAAGAGTTGTTAACGCATTTAGTCGGTGAAAAAGCACTGCCCGATAGAGAAAAATTGTTGCCGACTTCTGCGTTAGTGCATTTATCGTTTGATTGTCCGTGGGCAGATTTGAATAGCGATTGCGCTCAATTGTTATCAATTACTTACGCAAAATCGTTGTTGCAAGAATAAGCATGTCCAGCATCGGATTATTGCCTTCGCAATCACTCGCAGAAGCAGGTCAAAAGGTTCTTAAACATCATTTTCATGAATTTTTAAAGCAAGAATCAGACGTACGTTTAAGCAAAGATATTGAAGCAGTGCATGATATGCGCGTTGCAACACGGCGAATGCGAGCAACATTGCGTATTTTTAAAAAAGGATTTACGCCCAGTGAGTTAAAATTTCTAACAAAAGGATTGCAGCAAACGGCTCACGTTTTAGGTGCGGTGCGAGATTTGGATGTTTTCATTGAAAAACTAACTATTTATCAACACAAATTTCCCTTAGCAGAACAGATTGGACTTGCGCCATTGTTAGAATACTGTCATCGACAACGCGATGAAGCGAGAGCAAAAATGTTGGCGTATTTGCAGAGCAATGCGTACAAAAAGTTCAAAACCCAAACGGCTCATTTTTTAAACAAAGACATTCAAACTGATGATTCCTTTTCGATTAAACCTTTTCCGAATCAAATTCAGCACGTTGCGCCTGTGTTAATTTATGAACGTTATGAAGCCTTACGCGCTTATGAGCCTTTTTTGATGGATGCGTCTGTGGAACTTTTGCACCAACTTCGAATCGATTTTAAGTATTTTCGCTACACATTAGAAAATTTCCACGATATTTTAGGGAACGAAAGTGGCGTTGTTTTGGCAAATGTTAAAGAAATACAAAATCACTTGGGCGATTTAAATGATACAAACGTGGCATGTCAGTTTTTGAAAAACTTTTTGCACAACTGGAAGCATTATCGTAAAAGTCTCGCGACAACACGTTCTAAAAAACCGAGTGCAATCATTGATTATTTAAATGTCAAACTGGCTGAAAAAGAGCGACTTTTAAGCACTTTTCCTAGCGTGTGGCATCAATTTAATTCCACTAACTTGCGTCTAAATTTGGCGTTATCTATTTCTATTTTATGAGTCAAAAACCCAACTCTTTGATGCTGTACGGTTGGCTGTCGATTGCGGCAGCGATTTCAACGATTGCACTGAAAACGTATGCGTATTTACTGACGGATTCGGTCGGATTGTTATCTGATGCGATGGAATCGGTTATCAATTTAGTAGCAGCAATGATTATGCTGATTGTGTTGCATATTGCCGCGCAACCGCCTGATGAAAAACATCCTTACGGTCACGAAAAAATCGAGTATTTTTCTAGCGGTGCAGAAGGTGTCATGATTTTGCTCGCCGCTTTGAGTATTGGTTATACCGCGTGGGAACGTCTTTGGAATCCACAACCATTGCAACAACTCGATGTTGGGATAGCGATTTCGGTTTTAGCGTCACTGATCAATTTAGTGGTGGCGAAAATTCTGATTCACGTCGGCAGAAAAAAACGCTCGATTACCCTTGAATCTGATGGCAAACACTTGATGACGGACGTGTGGACAACAGCGGGAATTTTGCTTGGCATTGGCGCAATTATGCTGGCGAATTCGTTTGAACAAAGCATCAATTTCGCACGAGAACTGGGCTTCAAATGGGAAATTTTAGATCCTATCATCGCGCTGTTTGTGGCGTTAAATATCGTTTTGGCAGGTTTGCATTTAATTCAACGTACCATTTCAGGATTGATGGATGCGGCGTTACCTGTTTCAG
>JAQTOT010000207.1 GCA_028713145.1 Methylococcales bacterium | reverse complement strand
CACATCAACTAATCTAACGCTCGGAGAAGCACCAGAATTGACGGTTAATCGAGTTACGAATACAGGTTTAACGCAAAACATCAGCGACGAAAAACAAACGGGTGTTGTCAGTACCAAAAATGGCGCAATTATCGTCAGTTCGAAAAATATCCTTGTTTCAAAAAACGTTGATGCAGACGGGTTGCTACTTCTTGAAGCTCGCACGGGAAATTTAGAAATTTCTGCGAGCGTGCAAAGCCAGCATGGTGCGATGAGTTTGTTTACCTCTAAAGATCTTAAAATCAGCGATACGCAAATTAGCACTTATCAAGGCACAATCGATATTCGTGCCAATAAAAACATCCTCATCAGTGACGGCGCAAAAATTCAAACGCAAGATGCCATGATTGTGCTGAACGCAAAACAGAAATTGCAAGTGACAGGAATTGATGCAGGCAGCAGTTTGGTGACGTTGATTGCAGGCAGCATTTTAGATGCAGGGGATAAAAACACGGATATTCGTGCCGAAAATTTGTACTTAAACAGCAAAAACGGGGTGGGAACGCGAGCAAATCCGTTAGACATCAATGTAGATAATTTCAGTGCATTGGTGGTAAAAAGTAATTTATTTATCAATGAACAAGATTCGCTAAACATTACTGAAATTCCCGCCATGAATGTCACGCGCGTTTTGGCAAATGGCACGGCAAGTCAAATTGCCGATGAGGCAAAAAATAGCATTATCGTTTCAAATGGTGGTGCAATTTCGGTGGTTGCTTTCAGTGACATTACAATCGATAAACAAGTGACCTCAACAACGAATGGAAATATCGCATTTCAAGCCACAACTGGCACAATTTTTCAAAATGCGGTTGTTCAAACGAGCGGTTCATTAAAATTACTCGCTAAAAAAGGAATTACGCAAAGTTCGAGTTTTGCAAAAATTATCGCGCCCTTGAATTCTGATTTGCAAACGCTTACACCTCCTCCTTTTTACGCTTGGACAGAATCTGTGAGTTTATGAGTCGGCTGTTTCGTAAATATCAACCGCTAGTGAAAGCAAAGCAAAGCGATCCTGTTTTTGGCTTAGATAGTTTGCTGAAAACAGTTTCGCGTTTCACGCATTCTGTGACAAAAAAAGAGCGTCATTTATTGTTGCAAGCGCAAGAAGTGAATCGACTTTCGCAAACGCTTTCGTCATTAACAGATGAAGAATTAACGGTTGCGTTGCAAAAATACCAAAGTGGTTTTAAACAAAAACGATACCGTGGTGACGAGTTTTTTTTGTCTCACGCTCTCGCACATGTTGTCGAAACGTGTGCGCGCACGTTGCACATTCGTCCTTTTGATGTCCAAATTATGGGCGCGTTGGCGTTATACCAAAATTACGTCATCGAAATGAAACCAGGTGAAGGCAAAACAATTACCGCTGGACTTGCTGCGATTTTAAAAGGTTGGTGCGGTTTGCCTTGCCACGTTGTGACAACAAACGATTATTTAGCCGCGCGAGATGTTGCAACGCTTAAACCACTGTTTGCACGGTGCAACGTGACTGTTGGCGCAATTGTGCAAGATATTCAAGCAGCAGAGCGCAAAGCGATTTATCGCCATGATGTTGTTTATGCAACGAGCAAAGAATTACTCGCCGATTTTTTGCGCGATCAAATTCATTTAAATGGCGAATTAGATTCACATCAATTACTGATTAACGAATTTATCCAACTCAATTCACGTTCAAAAAATACGACCATGCGCGGATTGCATAGCGTCATTATTGATGAAGCCGACAGTGTTTTAAGCGATGAAGCCATCACGCCGCTCATTATTTCTGTGGAAGGGCAAAATCATCTGCTTAAAGAAGCGGTGCAAATTACCAAATCGATAATTGATAAATTACAACTAGGCATTCATTACACGTTAAATTCGCGTTATCGAGACATTGAGCTGAATGCGCTTGGCAAAGCATTGATTGAAGATTTGGCAGGCGAACTGCCTTCTATTTGGAAAATTGCGCTGTGGCGCGATGAGTTGATTCAACAAGCCTTAATTGCGCGAGAATTTTTTATCAAAGAACATCACTACACCATCATCGATGAAAAATTAGTGATTGTTGATGAGAAAACAGGGCGTTTAATGCACGGTCGAACGTGGCGATATGGTTTGCAGCAAGCCATTGAAGCCAAAGAAAATATCGCGCTTTCCAATCCTAGCGAAACGCAGGCAAGTTTAAGTTTCCAGCATTTTTTTCGTTTATACGCCAATGTTGCAGGCATGAGCGGCACGTTGCACGGTTTAAAAAATGAGTTTTGGCATATTTACGGCGTACATATTTTGACGATTCCGCCTCGTTTTCCCAGTAAATTAACGTTGTTGCCCGAGGTAATTTTTCCAACAAATCACGATAAATGGTCAGCGGTGGTGACGAAAATTCAACAATTTTCTCAAAAAGGCTTACCTGTTTTAGTTGGTACACGCAGTATTCAAGATAGCGAAGAACTGGCTGAAAAAATTCGTGGTTTAGGATTTTCTTGTAGCGTTCTCAATGCGCTATATCACGAGCAAGAAGCACAAATTATTGCTCTCGCTGGCCAGCCTTATGCAATTACTATCGCGACAAATATGGCAGGGCGTGGCACGGATATTTTAGTAAGTAAGCACATCAATAACTCAGGTGGTTTGCATGTTATTTCGACAGAACTTTACGAATCACGTCGCATTGATTGGCAACTTTATGGTCGTAGCGGCAGGCAAGGGCAGCAAGGAAAAGCAATTTGTTTGCTCAGTTTAGAAGATGAATTATTGATAACGTATTGCCCAGCGTCTATTCGAACAAAGCTGGCAAAAGTGATTTCAACGCCGATGGGACAAAAGTTATCACTGTTTATTTATCGCTATATTCAAAAAAAAGCTGAACGGATTGCGTTTATGTCGCGAAAAAATATGTTGCAACACAGCATTCATCTTAAAAATACGTTGCCGTTTGCGAACGGGTAAAAACCACGTTTGATAAAGCAAGCGAAACAGACTCGCGCTTTCGATTTAAAAGCACCATTGGACTGAATTGTGCTTTTTAAAAAAAACATTAACATCCAAAAACTTAACGTTTAACGAGAACACCTAATGCGTTTTTTAAGCAAAAAAAAATTACTTCACGCGCTAATGATTCAAAGCCTCATGCTTTCTTCAATTGCTTTTGCACTCGATCTTGAACCTGAAAATGTGCCATTTGAACAATCAAAAAAAATACGCTTGAAAATGAATTTGGGCGATTTGATTTTTGAAGCCAGCAAACACAATACCGATATTTTGCAAGGCGAATTGCAAACAGGCGTGTCGCGCGAATTAGTTGCGGTCGAGCGCAACATTTTTGAACCTGTTTTTTATTCGACTTACACGCACAAAGATATTGACCATAAAAATAACGCTGAAGAAGCAACGTATCGTTCTAGTTTGAACACTTATGTTGAAAAAAGTGAGCAATACAAAGCAGGAATTAAAGGACTTTTGCCAACTGGCGCACGTTTTGATGTCGCGTTAAATGGCAATGAACGGCAAAGTAATTTAATTGAAAAAACACGCAGCTATAAAACCGAGTATGACAACACCTTCATTGTGACGTTATCGCAACCACTTTTGCGCGATATGGGGCTAGATATTACCGCTTCAAAAGGCGATATTGCTCAACTCAATTTAGATATTGCCTTTCACACTTATCAACAAAATGTGATGGATGCGACGGGCAATGTTGCTCAAGCCTTTTTTAGACTTTACGAAGCGCAAAAAGTTGTCGAAGAACTTGAAAATTCACTTGAGATTGCACGAAAAATTCAAACGGATATTTCCGCAAAAATTCTCG
>JAQTOT010000206.1 GCA_028713145.1 Methylococcales bacterium | reverse complement strand
TTTGCGTCGTTTTAATTGGCATCCCCATTATGATTGCTGAAACGATGCTCGGCAGACGCGCTCAAAGTAATCCCATTGAAGCAATGCAACAACTGACCGATGAAGCACCAGCTGATAAAAACTGGCGTTATTTGGGTTGGCTCGGCGTAATTGCAGGTGTGTTGATTTTGTCTTATTACAGCGTAATTGCTGGCTGGGCGAGCGCGTATATTTTTAAAGATTTAGTCGGCAGTTTCTTTGGTATTGATGCAACGCAAAGTCAGACGTTATTTGATAATTTCACCGCAAGCCCGATTCAATTGATTTTCTGGCACAGCGTTTTTATGGCGGCAACCATGTGGATTGTGGCAAAAGGCGTAAATAATGGTTTAGAAAAATCGGTACGTTTTTTAATGCCGAGTTTGTTTGTGTTGCTTTTTCTGCTCGTCGGTTATGCGATGACCACAAACAGTTATCAACAAGGTTTAGATTTCATGTTCAATTTGGATTTTAGCAAATTGACAGGTAATGCCATTTTAACGGCAATGGGACATGCGTTTTTTACATTAAGTTTAGGCATGGGCGCGATTATGGTGTATGGCTCGTATTTACCCAAAGATGTATCGATTGCAAAAACGGCGTATTTAATCGCTGCTGCCGATACGGTCGTGGCTTTACTAGCTGGTATTGCCATTTTTCCACTCGTTTTTGAACATAGTTTGCATCCAGCATCGGGCGCAGGGTTAATTTTCCAAACCTTGCCTATTGCTTTCGGTAACATGACAGGAGGCTGGCTAATGGGAATGTTATTTTTTGTTTTACTGGTTTTCGCCGCCTTGTCGTCGTCGATTTCGCTCATCGAACCTACTGTCGCATGGCTTGTTGAAAACAAAAATTTTACCCGTGAAAAAGCGTGCATTTGGACTGGTTTAGGCACATGGTTTTTAGGATTAGGCACCGTTTTCTCCTTCAACATTTGGAAAGAAGTCGTCTTTTTTGACAAAAACATTTTTCAATTGCTCGATTATTTAACTGCGAATGTCATGTTGCCTATCGGCGGTTTTGCGATTGCTGTTTTCGCGGGCTACATCATGAAACGTGAACACACAGAAAGTGAATTACAAATGCCTTGCACGCAAAGTTACGATGTATGGCGAATTTTAGTTCGTTACGTTGCACCTGCTTCGATTTTCTTAGTTTTTTTGCATGTTGTAGGAGTTTTGGGGTGACGCGAGTTGAAAAAAGTGCCTTAATTAAATTTTCGGCACAACAAATGTTTGATTTGGTGAATGACATCGAAAGTTACCCGCAATTTTTGCCGTGGTGCAACGGCAGTCGAATTATCAAACGTGATGCCAACATCATTGAAGCCGAATTATCGATTTCAAAAGGTGGTTTTCAAAAAAACTTTTCCACGCGCAACACGCTCGATTTTGGTAAAAAAATGACCGTTGAATTACTCGATGGCCCTTTTTCGCATTTGTCGGGCGAATGGAATTTTTTAGCGTTGCGCGACGATGCGAGCAAAATTACGCTAGATTTGGATTTTGAATTGTCAGGAAAATTAGCGAGTTTGGCATTTGGTGCGGTGTTCAATCAGATTTGCAACACGATGGTCAGCTCTTTTACGCAACGTGCAAAAGAGGTTTATTAACATGATTACCGTCGAAATTGCTTATGCCAAACCAGAGAAACAAACCTTACTCACCATTTTAGTTGAGCCAAATTGCACAATTGAGAAAGCTATTTTGCAATCGGGAATTTTGGTTGAATTTCCAGAAATTGATTTAAATTCGGCAAAAGTGGGGATTTTCTCAAAATCGTGTACGTTAAATCAGCCTGTTCAGGACGGCGACCGAGTTGAAATTTACCGCCCCTTACCAACGGATCCAAAAGAAATGCGTCGTTCTCGTGCTAGCGCAATGAAATAACAAAAGATTCCGTTTATAATTACGAACATCAAACATTTGCCCTAATTCTTCATTTTTTCGATGACATACTTTTCAACATTTTCATTTCGTCTCTAACGCATGAAAAAAAAATCGAGTACGCTTTCACGCTTTTTACTGCTTTATACCGTTTTAGGTTCTGTTGCAGTCACGGGTGTCATTGTCAAATTAGTCACCGATGAAGTGAAATTCTCGCGCTATCAAGCGCGTTATTTATCCGAAATCAGCAAACAACTCAGTTTCAAACTTGAAAATGCGCCCAGTACCTCGATTCGTTACCCCTCGCACGGCCCTTACGATAGACGTTTAGGTTATACGCTGCTTTCAGACCAAATTGAGCGATTACAAAAAGAAGGTTTCGGTATTTCCGCACAAGCCACGGCTTCGTCAATGATGTCGCAACTCATGGACGAATACGGCTTATTCCCCATTTATCAAGAAAAAAATCAAGCAGGTTTGCGTCTTGTTGATACGCATGAAAAGCCGTTATTTGCTGCGGCGTATCCAACTTACGGTTATCCGAATTTTGATGCCGTACCACCTGTAATTTTGCACACACTTTTATATATTGAAAATCGTGAATTGCTCAATGAAACCCACAAAAACGTCAATCCAGCGGTTGAATGGGAGCGTTTAGGGTTTGCTGTGTTGCAAATGATGGCAAAAAAATTGGGCGCAGACATTAACGTTCCAGGCGGCAGCACACTTGCCACGCAAATTGAAAAATATCGTCATTCACGCAATGGGTACACCGAATCCATTAGCGACAAATTGCGCCAAATGGCAAGTGCATCAATCCGTGCCTATTTACTCGGCAAAGACACCACTGAAATGCGTAAGCAAATTGCGCTTGCTTATTTAAACACCATGCCGCTTGCTGCCTCGGGAAAATTAGGCGAAGTTCACGGTTTGGGCGATGGGCTAGTTTCGTGGTTTGGCGCAGATTTTAAAGAGGTAAATCATTTACTTGCCGCGCAGCGTTTGAAAGATGTTGAAACTATCAATCCTGAACAAGCAAAAGCCTACAGGCAAGTATTAAGCATTTTTCTATCGCAACGTCGCCCGACGTATTTACTCGGTTCAGGTTTTGAAGCGTTACAGAATTTAACGGACAGTTATTTACGTTTGCTTGCCAATCAAGGCGTAATTTCCCCTGCGTTGCGTGATGCCGCGTTGGATGTGAAATTAGAACGTGCGCCAAAAAGCAGTTCACATTACGTTTTTGTCACCGAGCAAAAAACCCAAAACGTCCTTCGCGCAAGGCTCGCGCAAATGCTTGGTATTAAAACCAACTATGATTTAGACCGTTTGGATTTGACGGTAAAAAGCACGATTGATTACGACATGCAGCAACAAGTCACTGCTGCCTTAAAAAAACTCAGCGATCCTGTCAATGCGCGAGCAGCAGGTTTGATGGGTGAGAGAATGCTTACACCAAGCAACGATTTAAGCGCGATTATTTACAGCTTGGTGTTGTTTGAACGCAGTGAAAAAGGGAACTTGTTGCGCGTGCAAACCGACAATTATGATCAGCCACTCGATATTAACGAAGGGATTCGTTTAGATTTGGGTTCGACTTCCAAAATGCGAACAATGGTGCATTATTTGGAGTTAATTGCGGAAATTTATCAAACCTATCAAGGACAAACGCCAAAAGAATTAGCAAAAGTCGAATTGCATCCGCGTGATTTTTTATCGGCATGGGTAATTGACCAGCTCAAAGCACGTCCAAAAATCACGCTCGACGAAATTTTGAATCAAGCTCTTGACCGTAAATACTCCGCAAGCCCTGACGAGTATTTTTACACGGGCGGTGGGGTGCATCATTTCAATAATTTTAGCGAAGATGATGATTTGCGAATTGTCACGGTGCGTGATGCGCTAAGAAAATCTATCAACTTACCGTTTATTCGCATGATGCGCGATTTAGAGTAT
>JAQTOT010000044.1 GCA_028713145.1 Methylococcales bacterium | reverse complement strand
ATCATGGCGATTTGTGCGTAAATGTTGTTCTCCAAGCCCATAATCATCAATAAAAATAACGCTCCAAATACCCCAATAGGCAGCGATAAAATTACTGCAAATGGCAATAAAAAACTTTCATATTGCGCGGCAAGCAGCAAATAAACAAAAACCAAACAAATCATAAAAATGTAAATGGCTTGATTGCCCATATTCGCTTGATCTCTTGAAGACCCTGCCCAGTCGTAACCAAAACCATTCGGTAACGTTTGCGCGGCAACTTCTTTGATTGCGTTGATAGCATCCATACCGCTGTAGCCTTTTGCTGGCTGCCCGTTGACCATGGCGGAGAGGTACATGTTGTAGCGCGTAATTTGCTCAGGGCCATAAATTTTCTCAAGCGTTAAAAAAGAGGAGAATGGCACACTCTGCCCCGCGTCATTTTTAATGTAAAACTTCAGTAAATCTTCAGGTTGCGAGCGGTATTGCGGTAACGCTTGCACCATCACTTTATACATTTGTCCAAACCGAATGAAATTTGTCGCATATTCACTGCCGATAAGCGTTTGCAATGTCGCCATCGCATTGTCAGCTGTAATGCCTTTTTGTGCAGCTTTATCGCTATCAATATGCAATAAAAACTGAGGAAAACTCACGTCATAGGTGGTGAACGCATTATCAATTTCAGGTCGTTGATTTAAGGCTTGAGCAAAATCATGAGCCACTTTATCTAACTGATTTAAATCGTCTGAACCTGTTTTATCGAGTAAGCGCATTTCAAAACCACTCGAATTACCATAACCAGGCACTGGCGGAGGCGTGAAAAATTCAATGCTTGCATCTTTAATGTGAGCCGTTTTTTCTTCTAATAGGCGTATCAAATCTTTGTCTGTTTGGTGACGCTCTTCCCATTTTTTCAAACTGATTAAGTTCATGCCATAAACCGCCCCCGTGCCGTCAGAAAGAATACTAAAACCCGAAAGGCTGGAAACCGAATTAACGTCCTCTAAACTCGAGGCGACTTTTTGTACTTCATTTACTGCATCGTCTGTGCGTTCTAGTGTTGCCCCTGCAGGCGTTGTGATATTAGCGTAAATCGTTCCTTGATCTTCTTCAGGAATAAATCCCCCAGGCACAAACGATCCGATAACACCTGTGCCAATACAAAAGGAAAGTAATAATCCAAGCGTGATGATGCGACGATTTATGATTAACGCAATCAGCCTTTTGTAACGGTTTGAAAGCGCATCATACCAACGATTAAACCCTGCAAAACTGCGAATAAGCATTGAAGTTTTTTCAGTGGGTTGATGGTGTGTATTTTGCAGAAATAAAGCACACAGTGCAGGCGTGAGCGTCAACGCGGTCACACCAGACAGCACAATGGCAACTGCCATAGTGAGTGAAAATTGACGATAAAAAACACCTGTTGCACCATCCATAAAAGCAACTGGTAAAAAAACCGCTGACATTACTAACGTAATAGCAATAATAGCTCCGCTAATTTCACGCATCGCTTGTTCAGTCGCTTTTCTAGCAGAAATATGCAAATGTGCCATTTTTTCATGCACTGCTTCAACTACGACGATTGCGTTATCCACTACAATCCCAATGGCTAAAACTAACGCGGATAACGTAATTAAATTTAAAGAAAATCCCATTAACTGCATAAAAAAGAAACTGCCGACGAGTGAAACGGGAACCGCGATAATGGGAATCAGCGTTGAGCGAACATCTTGCAAAAAGATAAATACCACGAAGGCAACCAAAATAAAGGCTTCGATTAACGTTTTAAGCACTTCATGAATTGACGCATCTAAAAATTGCGATACGTCGTAACTAAACGTGTAATCCATACCAGGTGGAAAGGAACTCGCTTTAATTTGTGCCATCGTTGCTTTGATATGGGTAATCACGTCTTTTGCATTACTGCCAGGACGCTGTTTCAAAACAATGGCAGCGGAAGGGCGACCATTTTCTTTTGACAAAATGCCATAATCTTGCGAATCAAACACCACATCTGCGACATCTTTTAAACGCACAATTTCTCCAGCAGGTGTGCTTTGCAAGACGATATTTTGATATTTTTCAGGCGTATTAAATTTACCTGTGTATTTCAAAACATATTGCAAGGATTGCTCGTGCGCCTCGTGTCCTGAACTTTCACCAATTTTTCCAGGGGCGGCATCCACATTTTGTGCTTGAAGCGATTTAATGATGTCTGTAGGCGATAAGTTATACATCAACAATTTGTCAGGCTTTAACCAAACCCGCATCGCATAATCTCGCGACCCCATAATTTCCGCAAAACCCACGCCTTCAATGCGTTTTAATTCGCGTAAAACGTTAATGTCAGCAAAATTGTAGAGAAACTTTTCTTTAAGCGACGTATCCGAGCTGAGGATATTCACATACAGCAGCATACTGTTTTGGACTTTCTCAACAATAACTCCAGATTTAATTGCCTCTTGCGGCAGTTCATCTAGTACAGATGAAACGCGATTTTGTACGTTCACAGCAGCAACATCTGGATTGGTTCCCGCCTTGAAAATAATTTGAATAACGCTTGTGCCATCGTTACCTGAAACCGATGACATATAAGCCATGCCAGGTACACCATTGATTGCGCGTTCAAGTGGAGTCACCACTGCTTTGACACAGACATCTGCGTTTGCACCCACAAATTTTGTGGTGACATTCACTTCAGGCGGAGCAATATCAGGAAATTGCGTAACAGGTAATTGTGTCAGTGATAACAAACCTAACAGTGAAATAATGATTGAAATAACAATCGATAAAACAGGGCGATGAATAAATTTAGAGGTCATAACGTGCTACAAATCCTTTTCGTCTATAGGCATTTCTTTTTCTACATCGCGCGGCACAGCAATAATTTTTTCGCCATCTTTAACATTTGCTACGCCTTCAAAAACAATTTTTTCATCTTTTGAAATACCCGAATCCACCACATAAAAATCAGAAATTCGCTTTTTTGAGAGGATATTTCGCTGTTTTAAAACGCCATCTTTGTCAACAACAAACACATAAATTTTGTCTTGAATTTCAAATGTGGATTTTTGAGGAATGAGCAGCGCGTTTTTGAGTGACTTTTTAAGAATAATTTTGCCATTTGACCCTTGTTTTAAGATGCCATTGGGATTGGGGAATTTTGCTCTTAGGGCGATATTACCTGTTTGATGATCGAATTCACTTTCAATCATTTCGATTTTTCCTTGATGTGGATACAACGTGTGGTTAGCGAGCTGCAAGTCCACAACCGTTGCCTCTTTATTTGCCGTGCTAATGTAATTTAAATAATCGACCTCAGAAAAATTGAAATAAGCAAAAACCTCATGGCTATCTGAAATTGAGGTGAGCATATCGCCTTCAGAAATGAGGCTACCAACTTTATTGGGAATGCGGTTAATGATGCCATTGTAAGGTGCTTTGATACTCGCAAACGAATGTTGTAATACAGCTTGTTCCTTGCCTGCAAGCGTTTCTTGCATATCTGCTTTTAACGCATCGACTTTGGCTTGCAACACATCAAATTTTGTTTTCGAGACGATATTTTTTTCAACAAGCGTCCTCACACTATCGAGTTCAACTTGTGCCGCCTTTAAATTTGCGACATCACTTTTGTAGGCGGCATCGGCTTTTTGAATTTCTTTTTCAAGTCCCAATGCACTGAGCGTGAAAAGTAATTGTCCATCTTTGACAATTTGCCCTTCATCGACATGAATTTTTTCAACATAACCTTTTATTTTGCTGCGAATTTCGGCGTATTTAACAGATTGAATTTCGGCTACATACTCATCGTGATAAAAAATATCTTTCACAATTGGACTGATAACTTCATAGGATTCAATTTTAACGGGGGCTTCTTTTTCATTGGTACACGCAGCGGTAATTAAACACGCTGAGATAAGCAATTTTTGAATGTTGGTCATAGATTTTGAAAAAATGAGTAGATATTTGCTGTGAGGATTAAAGACTAAAGGCGAATTAAAGTTAAATTCTGCGATTAAAAGTCGAAAATGTGGCTTTTAGTAAAAACCTTAGATTTCCTAAAGAGTACCGCGTGTTTCTTAATCACAGATTAAGCGGTTTTTAAGGTTATATTCCAAACTTAACGATACTGCACCAAATTAACGCATTCTGTTCCATCTTTGCATTATTTTGGTGCGTTTTACTAAAGTCATAATGGGCTTTAAAAGCCAACCTTTTGTTTTTGTTGTTTTCTAGCAATTGGCACGTTATCTGCTGAATTCATAAAAACGTCAATCTATATTTAGGAAAAATTACTTATGAAAAAACAACAAAAACGCACTCATTACCGCATGATACAAGTCGCTACAAGCGGTTTGTTACTCGCAGGTTTTATCGCAAATGCTCACGCTGGTGCGATTGCAGATTTGACGGGTTACGATGCAAATGAAACTTCGTTGTTTAAAAACAACGGTATTACAGTTGGTGGTTGGGTAAATACAGGTATCACTTATAACGCAACAGGTTCAGAAGATAAATTCAATGGTCCTGTCACATTTGGCGATCGTCACAGCGAAGTCCAATTGAATCAATTAAACCTTTTCATTCAACGCGCGGTGGCAACCGAAGGTTCAAGCTGGGATTTTGGCGGTCGTTTTGAAACGATGTTTGGTACGGATTCCTTTTACACACAATCTTATGGCTCACAAGCTGGGCATTGGGATTTAAATCTTTTGGGAAATAGCAATAATCGTTTTTATGATTTAGCGATGCCGCAAGCCTACGCCGAAATTTACGCACCAATCGGTAACGGTTTAAACATCAAAGTCGGGCATTTTTATACGCCAATCGGTTATGAAACTGTGCCTGCACCAGATAATTTCTTTTACACTCACGCCTACACCATGCAATTTGGCGAACCGTTCACACACACAGGCATTTTGCTCAATTACACCGTTGATGACAATTGGGCAGTTGTTGGTGGTGCATTAACAGGCAGTCAAACAGGTGGTTGGGATGGCTCTTTTGATAAACAACTTGGAAATTGGGGCGGCTTACTTGGCGCAACCTGGACAAGTAACGACAAAGGCACGTCGTTTAACTTCTCAGGTACATTCAGCGAAACATCTGAAACAAACAGTGCAGCATGGGCAATGTACAGCGCAGTCTTAAAACACAACATTACCGACAAAACGCATTTGGTTTTACAACACGATCACGGTTTTGCAAATCGCGCCGCAGCCGATGGCTCAGATGCTGAATGGTACGGCGTAAATACGCATTTAATTTACGATGTAACCGATACTGTTTCGGCAGGTGTTCGTGGCGAATGGTTTAGAGATCAAAAAGGCATTCGTGTTGGTTCACCAGCTAGAACGTTTGCAAATACCAATGCAGCCAGTTATTACGCTGTCACCGCAGGTGTGAATTGGAAACCAAAAGCATGGCTTAGTGTTCGTCCAAATGTACGTTATGACTTCGCGGATGGCACTGATGCAGCAGGCGGTTCATATCGTCCATTTGGTAATGCAAAACAAGACCAATTTTTATTCTCGACCGATTTCACAGTCACTTTCTAATTTTACTAAGGCGGAAATATGAACAAATTTTTGCGTAGTTTCACAGCTATTTCATTACTGAGTGCAAGTGCGCTGAGTTTTGCTGACGAGGTTGTTGCACCAACGGTTAATAAAGGCGACACCGCTTGGATGATGCTTTCGACTATTTTAGTCATTTTGATGATTGTGCCAGGATTAGCATTATTTTACGGTGGTATGGTTCGCGCTAAAAATATGCTTTCAATTTTGATGCAAGTATTTGTAATTTTTTCTATGACTGCGATTTTGTGGGCAGTTTATGGCTACAGCGTGGCGTTCACCGAAGGCAATGCGTTTTTTGGTGGTTTTAGCAAAGCGTTTTTGGCAGGTATTACGCCTGATTCGCTTGCGGCGACATTTAGCAAAGGCGTTGCCATTCCTGAATTCGCTTACGTTGCGTTCCAATTAACATTTGCGGCAATCACGCCTGCTATCATTATTGGTGCCTTTGCAGAGCGTATTAAATTTTCAGCAGTTTTATTATTCGTCGCAATTTGGTTCACATTCTCTTATTTGCCACTCGCACACATGGTTTGGTATTGGACAGGCCCTGATGCTTACACCGATGCCAGCGCAGCCGAAGCGGCAACTGCAACAGCGGGTTTCTTATTCCAAAAAGGCGCGTTAGATTTTGCAGGTGGCTCAGTCGTTCATATCAACGCTGGGGTTGCAGGTTTAGTCGGCAGTTTGTTAATTGGCAAACGCATTGGTTATGGACGTGAAGCACTTGCTCCGCACAGCGTAACGATGACCATGATTGGCGCGTCATTGTTATGGGTCGGCTGGTTTGGCTTTAACGTCGGTTCAAATTTAGAAGCGAATGGTTTAGCGACATTGGTATTTTTAAATACCTTACTTGCAACGGCTGCGGCAACCTTATCATGGATGGGCGCAGAATGGCTCATGCGTGGTAAACCAAGTATGTTAGGTGGAGCATCGGGCGCAATTGCTGGATTAGTTGTGATTACACCTGCTTGCGGCTGGTCTGGTGTGATGGGAGCTATTTTCTTAGGTTTAACGTCGGGAGTCGTTTGTTTTTGGGCTGTCACGATGTTGAAAGCAAAATTGAAATATGATGATTCGCTCGATGCTTTTGGTGTTCATGGTATCGGCGGTATTTTAGGCGCGTTAGGCACCGCTGTTGTGGCAAATCCAGCATTAGGCGGTACAGGCGTTTGGGATTATGTTGCAAATGGTGTTGCTGAATACAATTTTGCAGCGCAATTTACCAGTCAATTTTGGGGCGTTGCAGTAGCGGTGATTTGGTCAGCCGTCGTTTCTTATGTTGCTTACAAAATCGTAGACGCAGTTGTCGGATTGCGTGTAAGCGAAGAAGATGAACGTCAAGGTTTAGACACGACAAGTCACGGCGAAACGGCGTATCACCTGTAATTTTTGTGTAGAAGTGGTTATGATTGCGAGGCAGTTTTTTAATCACTTCTTTTCACTTTTTAATTGGAACAATTTATGAAACTTATCACAGCCATTATTAAACCATTCAAAATGGACGACGTGCGTGAAGCCTTATCTGAAATTGGTGTTGCAGGGGTTACTGCAACGGAAGTTAAAGGTTTTGGTCGTCAAAAAGGTCACACTGAACTTTATCGCGGTGCGGAATATGTGGTCGATTTTTTACCTAAAGTAAAACTCGAAATCGCGGTTGCCGATGATGTAGTGGAAAAAGCCGTTGAAACCATCGTGAAAGCGGCAAACACAGGCAAAATCGGTGACGGAAAAATCTTCGTTTCCAGCTTAGAGCAAGTTATTCGTATTCGCACAGGTGAAACTGGCGAAGAAGCTATTTAAATTCTTCAGTAAAAATTATGCACCCAAAACTTAATTTTTGGACGCTGCTTTATGCAGCGTCTTTTTTTATTCTGCCGCAAAACGTTTTTGCCGCAGAGTTAAATCAGGCAAACACCGCTTGGATATTAACCTCAACAGCTTTGGTTTTGTTTATGACAATTCCAGGGCTTTCGTTGTTTTATGGCGGGCTAGTTCGTAGTAAAAACGTACTGTCTGTTTTGATG
The DNA here is from genome assembly GCA_028713145.1 of Methylococcales bacterium. Lineage (GTDB taxonomy): Bacteria > Pseudomonadota > Gammaproteobacteria > Methylococcales > Methylomonadaceae > UBA10906. The sequence continues at coordinate 8,538 of JAQTOT010000044.1, read as the reverse complement.
CAATGTTTTGCCATCACTTGCCTTGTGTCAATTTTATGGCTGGCAGGTGTTTATAGTTTAATTTTTGCCGACGGTGGCGCATCACAAGCGTGGATGGGCAGTTTTGCCAAAGCGTTTTTGCCTGACATTAACACGACTGTTTTAATCGGCGATATTCCTGAAACCGTGTATTTCATGTTTCAAATGACTTTTGCCATTATTACGCCTGCGTTAATCGTCGGTGGTTTTGCTGAACGGATGAAATTTTCTGCAATGCTATGGTTTAGTGGTTTGTGGTTGATTTTAGTTTATGTCCCCATTTGTCATTGGATTTGGGGTGGCGGTTGGCTCGCTAAAATGGGCGCAATGGATTTTGCTGGCGGAATCGTGATTCACGTCAATGCAGGCGTTGCAGCATTAGTTGCGGCAATCGTTTTAGGCAAACGTAAAGGTTTTCCACAAATTGCCATGCCGCCACACAACATGACAATGGTAGTCACAGGTGCAGGTATGCTTTGGGTGGGCTGGTTTGGTTTTAATGGTGGTAGTGCATTAACGTCGGACGGTCGCGCTGGCATGGCGATTTTAGTCACGCACATTGCCGCCGCCGCAGGTTCGTTCACATGGATGACTATCGAATGGAAAAAATACGGTAGACCAAGTGTGTTAGGTATCGTCACAGGGATGGTTGCTGGCTTAGGTACGATTACCCCCGCTTCGGGTTATGTTGGTGCATTCGGCGCATTAGTAATCGGTGTGACAGCAGGTTTTGTGTGTTTTCACGCGACCCATTTTGTGAAACGCAAACTCAAAATCGACGATTCACTCGACGTTTTTCCTGTTCATGGGGTAGGTGGCGTAATCGGTTCTTTGATGACAGGCGTTTTTGCTGCATCGCAATTTGGCGGTTTAGGTTTGCCTGAAGGCGTAACGATTTCACAGCAAGTTGGCGTACAAGCCTTAGCTATTCTTATTACGGCAGCGTGGAGTGCTGCATTTAGTTACGCGATTCTAAAAGGCTTGGATGCGTGGATTGGTTTACGTGTCACTAGCGATGACGAGGTTCAAGGTTTGGACATCGCACTTCACGAAGAAACGGGTTATCACAGTTTGAATTAGCCAAAATGAGATTGCGCTATGCGTTCAAAAACATAGCGCAATCAGAATTATTAAATCCATTCAATGCGATACAAATCTTCACGTCGTTTCGCTAAATTTCTTGCTGCACCACGCGAACGCGCTTGCTTTAATAAATCTAAATTCACGTCAGCAATTAAGGTCATTTCGGTATTTGGCGTAGCTTCTGCCAAAATCGCATCGTGTGGAAATGAAAAATCACTCGGACTAAAAATCGCGGCTTGTGCATATTGAATATCCATATTTTCAGCGTGTGGCAAATTTCCTACACTGCCCGTAATTGCTACAAAACATTCATTTTCAATGGCTCGCGCATGCGAACAATAACGCACCCGCTGATAAGCGTTTTTGGTGTCCGTCCAAAATGGCACAAACAAAATCTGTGCGCCTTGCAACGCGGCTAAACGGGCAAGTTCTGGAAATTCAGAATCAAAACACACCAATACCGCAATTTTTCCGCAATCGGTATCAAACACTTTTAGAGCGTCGCCACCTTTTACACCCCAGCATTCGACTTCATCTGTGGTCACATGAATTTTATATTGCGCTTCAAATGTGCCATCACGACGTAATAACCATGAAACGTTATAAAGCTCATGATTGCTGTATTCAGGCATTGAACCCGCGATGATATTGATGTTGTAGGACATCGCCATTTCAAGCAAACCATTACGAATCTCGCTGGTAAAACCTGCTAACGCTCGAATGGCATCGGGTGGGTGTTTATCGTTAAATAAACCCATTAGCGGCGCACTCATGTATTCGGGAAATAAAACGAAATCAGCGTGATAACCTGCTACGGCATCGATGAAAAACTCTGCATGTTTTAGTAATTCTTCAACATTGGTCATGGTTCGCATTTGCCATTGCACAACGCCCAAACGCACCACACTTTTTGACGAAACAATCGGGGAGGGCTGCTTATCAACATAATCCAAGTTGACCCATTCGAGTAAGGTTGCAAAACCTTTTGATTCTTTATCGATGGGCAAATAATTGGTTAATAATTTACGAACGTGAAAACCGTTAGCAAGTTGGAACGATAAAACGGGGTCGAAAATTTCACGATTTTTAACTTCTTCAATGTAACGTACAGGGGTGAAATTGTCGGCGTATTTGTGATAACCAGGAATGCGACCGCCCGCAATAAAACGACGTAAATTTAAACTGCGGCACAATTCTTTTCGTGCATCATAAAGTCTTCGTCCCAAACGCAAACCGCGATATTTCGGATGAACAAAAATATCTACGCCGTAGAGCGTATCGCCATCTGGGTCGTGATGGGTCAAATAGCCATCACCCGTAATTTGCGCGTAAGTGTGAATATCACCGAATCGGTAATAATCCACCACCATACTTAATGCAGCGGCAACTAAAACGCCATTATCTTCAATGACAATTTGTCCTTGAGGAAAACGGGTAATTTGCGAAATGTACTGATCTTTTTTCCACGCGCCACCTAAATTGTCGTAGACGTGTTCCATCAGCACAGCGAGGTTGTCGTAATCATCTAAAATGAGATGACGCAATAATAATTTATGTTTTTTAGGCTTCGTCTTTTTCATAATTTCTCAATCCTACGCGGTGATTTTGACAAAACGATGACACCTAAAATGTTGTCACACAAAAAACACAAAACTGACACAACTCTGCAACCTGTTTGACACATAAAAGACATATAGCGTCTTTAACCTAATTGTCATTTTTAGGCATTTAGGTTGAAAATTATGAAAGTGTTTTATGGTGTACAAGGTACAGGAAACGGGCATTTAGCACGCTCTCGCGTCATGGCAAAAGAACTTAAAGCCGCAGGCATTGAAACTCAATTTTTATTTACGGGTCGAGCGACAGATAAGTATTTTGATATGGAGGTTTTTGGTGATTATCAAGTACGAACAGGTTTAACGTTCAACACCAGCAAAGGCAAACTCAATTATTTTAAAACTGCTGTTCAAGCCAACGTAGGCGAGTTTTTGCACGACATCAAAACGCTAGATTTAAGCGAGTACGATTTAGTGATTACCGATTTTGAACCTGTTAGCGCGTGGGCAGCAAAAAAACAAAAAAAGCACGTTTTAGGTTTAGGTAATCAATACGCGTACAACTTCGATATTCCGCGCAAAGGTTCTGATCTGGTTGCGGATTTGATTATGAAACATTTTGCACCTGCTCAAACGTCGATTGGTATGCACTGGCATCATTTTGGTCAACCGATTGTTCCGCCTGTTGTGGATGCACTTGAAACAAAAGACATTATCAAAAATAAAATCGTGGTGTATTTGCCTTTTGAAGATACGGACGACGTTGAAAAACTGCTCGCGCCGTTTGAAAATTTCGATTTTCATGTTTCGTCGTCACTTGCGCTCACCTCGAAACATTCACACATTACTTATCATCCCATGTCGTGCAATAGCTTTTTAAACGAGCTTTATACTTGCGAAGGCATTATCAGCAATGCTGGGTTTGCGATGACGAGTGAAGCGTTGCAATTGGGTAAAAAAATTCTTGTCAAACCGTTACACGCACAAGTTGAACAAACGTCAAATGGTGCCGCGTTGCAACAACTCGGTTACGCGCATGTGATGGATGAACTGGATTTTGAAACTGTGCAACATTGGTTACATGATAATCACGCTGTTCACGTTACTTATCCTAATACGGCAAAAATTCTAGTGAAATGGATTCAAGACGGAATGCCTGAAATGGATAACGATTTTATCGAAGAAATTTGGAGCCATGTTGACGTGCTACATCTTGAACGTTAAGCAGATTCGTGTTTTTTCCAGCGAATAAGTTCTAACTCGCCATTGTGATGTTCCACAATGGCAGTGCAACTTTCCACAAAATCGCCTGTGTTCACATACAAGAAATTTTCAATCGTTTTAATTTCCGCATGGTGAATATGCCCACAAATTACGCCATCTAAATTTTCGTTTTTTAGCGTTTGAACAATCGTTTCTTCGTAATCGGAGATGAATTGCACTGCATTTTTGACTTTGAACTTGATATACGCTGCTAACGAAAATTGCGATTGAATGCCAAACAAACGTCTAAATACTCGCCAAAATCGATTCAATGCAATTAGCCAGTCGTAACCGACGCTGCCAATTTTTGCAAGCCACTTGTGATGCCTTGCAACGGCATCATATTCGTCACCATGAACAATTAAAAAGCGTTTGCCTTGTGCGGTGGTATGAATATCTGACACTTTCACTACAATATCGCCAAAAATATAACTTTCGTAATCGCGCACATTTTCATCATGATTGCCTGGAACATAAATAATTTCAGTTCCTTGCCGAGCTTTACGAAGTAGTTTTTGAATAATCGTGTTGTGTTCTGTTGTCCAATACATTTTTTTCGACAGCGACCAAAAGTCGATAATGTCACCTACCAAATAGAGCTTTTCGCTGTCGTTATATTTCAAAAAATCCAGCAAAACATCCGATTGACATTGTGTTGAACCGATATGCAAATCAGAAATCCAAATTGTTCGATAGGTGGAATGTGACATAAAAGACGTGAATCAAAAGGTAATAAATGATGCAAATCAGCGTAAGGGATTTTTATGACAAAACAATGACGACTGTCATAATCAATTTAGTTTGAAATGAGAGAAATTACAAAATCGAATTAGGTGTGGATAATCATGGTGCCCAGGGGCGGAATCGAACCGTCGACACAAGGATTTTCAATCCTTTGCTCTACCGACTGAGCTACCTGGGCTTTTTGAAACTGGAGGAAAAACTGAAGAATTTTTTGATGGTGCCCAGGGGCGGAATCGAACCGTCGACACAAGGATTTTCAATCCTTTGCTCTACCGACTGAGCTACCTGGGCAAATACACCAAAGACTTGCTATTAGACTAGATTATCTGTGAATAGTCAATGAATAATTCGGTCACGTTAATTATTCAAAGAACTTTTTAAATATCAACTTGCTCTGATGTTAAGAACATTTCTGCGTATTTTTTAGGAATATCGTGTGCAATAAACGCCGCATACAAGTCAGGATCGATATGACCCTCCTCGCTCATTTTGCCCAAAATAAATAACGCATCGGAAAGTTTTTTACCTGGTTTATAAGGTCTATCGGAGGCAGTGAGAGCTTCAAATACATCGGCAATCGCCATCGCTCGTGCTTGAATTGGCATATCTTCACGAAATAGACCTTTAGGATAACCTTTACCATCCATGCGTTCATGATGTCCGCCTGCATATTCAGTGACTCGTTTTAAATGTTTTGGCCATTTAATGGCACTGAGCATCGAAATCGTCACACTAACGTGATTGTTAATGATTTTACGCTCTTCTTCTGTGAGCGTGCCACGCGCAATACTCAAGTTGTACAATTCATTACCACTTAGCAGTGGCAGTGTTTCGCCGTTTAATTCCCAAGTAATTTCTTGCAAACTTTTCAAACGCCGTAATTTATCTTCAGACATAAATTCGCCGCCTGTGTTGCAGGTTTTAATGAAATTAAATTCTTCAGTGAGAAAATCGATATTACTTTTTAATCCCATTTCTACAACAATATCAGGCAATGGTTCACCCGCTTTAAGGGCTTCAACTTGTCGTTTAAGTGAGGAAATTTCAGCATCACGTTTTAAAATTTCAAAACGTGCTTCAAGCAAATGAATTCGGTCAAAAATGGTTTCTAATTTGGTCGCTTTATCAACCACATATTCTGGGGTGGTAATTTTTCCACAGTCGTGTAACAGACCTGCAATGCGTAATTCATATCTATCTGCATCGGTCAAGGTGAAATTTTTCAAATAACCTTCGTTTGTTTGATGTGCCGCTTCAGCAATCATTGTTGTGAGTTCAGGAACACGACGACAGTGTCCACCGTTATAAGGTGATTTCTCGTCGAGTGCGTTAGCAATCAGCATAATCATCGACTCAAACATTTCTTCTAAGCTGATGATAAGTTGCTGCTTCGTTAAAACGGTTGCCGCTTGTGAGGCAAGAGATTCACAAAAACGTTGCGCGACCGAGTCAAAGGGAATTACATCACCTGTTTCCGTATGCAGTGCGTTAATCAATTGCAGCATACCAACTGTTTCATATTCGTGGTTTTTTAGCGGTACGGTCAAAAACGAGGTAGAGCGATAATTATTCTTGTCATCGAACATTTTCGTACCACGAAAATCAAATCCTTCGGCGTGATAAGCATCGGCGATATTGATGGTTTCATCTTTGTGATATGAATAACTCACGACATTTTTTAAATTCGGTTCACCATCGTCGCCGAATAATGGCACAACAATTTTGACCCCGTCTTTGCTGGTTGCATGACTTTTTAAACTCGTATTATGCAAAATTTCTGCTTCAATTTTTCCATCACGCACCATGTAAATGGTGCCACCATCCGAATTCGTCAAAGAAATGGCACCCATCAAAATTTTTTCTAACAGATTAACAGTATTGTGTTCAGTCGATAAGGAAACACCAATATCAGCCAATTTTTCAAATTGGCTCACAATGTGCTTCATTTCTGAATAATGTTGATGATTGATTTGTGTAGTATCTGTCATAACGGTGGCGTGTAAGTGGCTAACAACAGTTTTAATAGTAGCATTGAATGTTGATTTTTCACATAAATGTTAAACCCCGCGCAAGGCGTTATGGTTACGGAATTATGCCAATTCACAGTATAATTTTTAAAAATTAGTTTTTACTGCCGATTAAGAGGCAGATTTCACTAAAAGTTTTATGCAGGCAGCTATATTTTGATTTATGGCGAGTCATTTTTAATTACACAGCACACGAGAAAACCATGTTAGTTATTTTTGGATATGTATTAGTTTTTAGCGCATTGATGGGCGGCTATATTTGGGGTGGTGGACACCCTCTAATTTTAGTTCAGCCTAACGAATATCTCATCATTGTCGGTGCAGCATTGGGTGCGTTGTTAGTAGCAAACCCAATGGCATTGGTAAAAGAATCAATTTCAAAAGCAACGGCAACATTAAAACCACAACCTTATACCAAAGAATTCTATTTGGAATTACTCATGTGTTTTTATATGTTAACCAATAAAACGCGTAAAGAAGGTTTGCTCTCGCTTGAAGAATTGATTGAAAATCCTGAAAGCAACCCTGCCATTTTTACAGAAAAATTGACCAATGATCATCATTTATTGCAATTCGTTTGCGACAATTTGCGTTTGATCGTAACGGGTGTTGAAGTTCATCAACTAGAAGAATTGATGGATCAAACCATGGAAACGCATCATGAAGATGAAAATGCGCCTGTTCGAGTTATTCAAACAATGGCGGACGGTTTGCCTGCATTTGGTATCGTGGCGGCGGTTATGGGTGTGGTACATACAATGGAACTTGTTGGCTCACCACCAGCAGTTATGGGGAAAGCGATTGCGGCGGCATTAGTAGGTACGTTCATTGGTATTTTGCTTGCTTACGGCTTTATTGGTCCAGTCGGTGCGTTAATGGCGAATCGGGCTGAAATGAGTGGTAACGTTTTCAAATGCGCTCAAAAAGGATTACTTTGCACCGCAAAAGGTATTTCACCTGCAATGACAGCTGAATATATGAGAGCGATGATTTCAAGCGATAAACGTCCTTCGTTCCAAGAACTTGATGATTTATTACGCAGCAACAAAGGGTAATTTCAGTCATGGCAGAACAACAACCGATAATCATTAAAAAAATCAAAAAGGGCGGTCACGGTCATCATGGTGGCGCGTGGAAACTCGCGTATGCCGATTTCGTTACTGCGATGATGGCGTTCTTTTTGCTCATGTGGTTACTCGGTTCAACCGATGAAACTACGCGCAAAGGGATTGCCTCTTTTTTCGCTGACCCTTACAAGGTTTCCATGTCTGGCGGAAAATCGACAGGCGAACGAACATCCATCATTGAAGGTGGCGGTTCAGATATGATTTCAACTGACGATGGTCAAGTCAAAATGGGCGCAAATGATGAAGAATTAACGCCTGAAGAAGTCGAGAAAAAAGCGGAACAAATTGAGCAAAAAAAATTGGAATCTTTGAAAGAGAAAATTCAAGACAAACTCAACGAAACGCCAGAATTAAACGAGTTTAAAGACCAAATCAAACTCGAAATTACGTCTGAAGGGTTACGAATTTTAATCGTTGACGATCAAAATCGCCCCATGTTCAAACTTGCTAGCGCACAAACTGAGCCTCACGTTCGCATAATCTTACGCGCACTGGCTCCAGCGATTAACGAGCTGCCAAATCGTGTGAGTTTAAACGGTCACACCGATGCGTTGCCATTTCCAGTGAATCAAAAAGGGTATACCAATTGGGTATTATCTAGCGATAGAGCGAATGCAGCGCGTTATGAACTTGTCGAAGGTGGGTTAGATGAAAGAAAAGTATTGCGTGTTATTGGGCTTGCTTCGAGTATCCCTTATAACGCGGAAACTGACCCAACAA
>JAQTOT010000205.1 GCA_028713145.1 Methylococcales bacterium | reverse complement strand
CGCTCTTCCGATCTGCTTATGCTAGTGATTGAAGTTGTTGATAGCGGCATTGGTATTCCTACCGACAAACAAGAGGAACTGTTCAAACCGTTTGTGCAATTGGTTCAAGAAAATGCGGATGTAAAAGGGACAGGTCTAGGGTTAGCTATTTCGAAATCATTGATTGAACTCATGGGCGGACAAATTAGCGTAAGCAGTGTCATCGGCGAGGGTTCAACATTTAAAATTGAATTGCCCGTTGCGCTCGCAAGTCTTAGTGATATTGCCGCAGAAGAAAATTATCGTGCGGTGAAAAGTCTTGCACCCAATCAGCCGAATTTTCGATTATTGGTGGTTGATGACAGTGTGGATAATCGATTATTACTTGTTGCGATGCTTGTTCGCGTTGGTTTTCAAGTTCGGCAAGCTGAAAATGGTCAAGAAGCCATCAACACTTTTAAGCAATGGCAACCTGATTTGATTTGGATGGATATGCGAATGCCCGTCATGGACGGTTATGAAGCGACAGGAAAAATTCGCCAACTCGCAGGTGGTAACAAAGTAAAAATTATTGCGTTGACGGCCAGTGCGTTCATTGAGCAACACCGTGAAATTATCAATGCGGGATGCGATGCCGTGTTACACAAACCGTTTCATATTCCCGAAATTTTTGCGGCATTAAGTAAGCAGTTAGGCGTTAAATTTATTTATGAAAATGCGCCTGTAACTGCCTCGTCGCCTACGTCAAAAATTACTGCTGACATGGTGGCAACATTGCCACTAGCATTGCGAGAAGAATTACATGAAGCAACGTTGACACTCGATACCGAAGCAATCGATGCCGTTATTGTGAAAATTCGCGCTCTCGAACCTGCAATGGCAGACAGTTTAGAGGCGTTAGCAAAAGGTTATCAGTTTGAGCAAATTACACAGCTTTGTTTAAACGATAAAAAACAAAATCGTTGAAATTCCTTTCACACATTTTTAGAAACAAATCATATTTCATCATGCAAGTTTATTTAGGTTTAGGCAGTAATTTAGAATCTCCCGTTGAGCAATTACGCGCTGCACGCACCGCGATTGCAGCGGTGAATGGAATTTCAGAAATAAGTTTTTCGAGTTTGTACCGTAGTCCGCCGATGGGTGGAAAAGAGCAACCCGATTACGTCAATGCAGTAATGGCAATTGAAACGGAATTATCGCCGTTAGAATTATTGACCGTCACGCAAACGATTGAAAATGAACACGGTCGTGTTCGCTCAGAACGGTGGGGTGCACGCACGTTAGATATTGATATTTTGCTTTTTGGTGACGAAGTGTTGAATTTGCCTGATTTAATCGTGCCACATTACGGCATGGCAGAACGTGCTTTTGTGCTGTATCCGTTGTTTGAAATTGCCCCCGATTTAGAAATCCCAACGCACGGAAAACTGGCTGATTTAGTTTCTCGTTGTCCTTTGGACGGTTTAGAGCGATTACCCAATGTCGCATAATTATTTAAGTTCAAACACAATGAAATCGCTGACCCATTTGGATTTGCTTGACATGAAACAGCGCGGTGAAAAAATCGCTTGTTTAACGGCTTACGATGCAAGTTTTAGTGCATTGATTGATGCGGCGGGGTGTGAGGTTATTTTAGTCGGTGATTCGCTGGGCATGGTAATTCAAGGCAATTCGACCACGTTACCTGTGAAAGTTGACGACATGATTTACCACACGCACTGCGTGACAAAAACAAACAAACGCGCGTTGGTGATTGCAGATTTACCGTTTATGACTTATGCCACACCTGAATTAGCCGCGCAAAATGCAGCGCGTTTGATTCAAGATGGCGGCGCACAAATGGTGAAATTAGAAGGCGCAAAAATCGATGTCATCGAGTTTTTAACAACGCAAGGGATTTGCGTTTGTGGGCATTTGGGTTTATTGCCGCAATTTATTCATCAACTTGGCGGCTATAAAGTACAAGGAAAATTAGCGCAAGCGGCTGAAAAATTACTTGCCGATGCGTTGGCGGTGCAAAATGCAGGCGCAACATTGTTGATTTTGGAATGCGTGCCTGCTGATTTAGCACGACAAATCACTGAAAGTTTGACGATTCCCGTTATTGGCATTGGCGCAGGAAATGGCTGCGATGGGCAAGTGTTAGTTGTCTACGATATGCTCGGCATCAGCACAGGAAAACGTCCACGTTTTTCAAAAGATTTTTTAAATGACACAAACTCAATCGAATCTGCCTTAAAAAATTATGTTCAAGCCGTTAAAAGTGGCGAATTTCCAACGGCACAACACAGTTTTTAATTTGTCAGCAACGGATTTAAAGCTGCTTCTAATTCTTTTGCTGACAGTTCACCTGAGTGGCGATAAACAACGATTCCTTCACGATTAGTCACAACCGTGTAAGGAATTGCGCTAATGATATTTCCTAATTTCTTTGCAAGTTGAAAGCCCTCAAAATCCCCTGAAATGAGCAGTGGATAATTTACCGCAGTTTTTTGTTGGAACGATTTGACGGCTTCAAGATCATCAAGTGCAATGCCCACAAATTGCACTTTTTCGCCATATTGCGATTGCAAATTCATAAACGCGGGAATTTCTTTTAAACACGACGGACACCACGTTGCCCAAAAATTCACCACAATAATTTTGCCTTGCCATTGCGTGACATTTTGCGCGGTACCATTCAAATCGGGAAAAGAAAACGTCGGCAAGGGCATGGGTTGTTGTTCGAGTTGCCATTGATTAAACATTCGCGTGCCAATGCCTGCGGTTAAAGCGAGTAGAGCAATCACAAAAATAATTTGCAGCGTTTTCATTGTTCGTTTTCGTTTGAATGGTAAATTGACGAGGGTATTACCTTGTCACAAGGATTAAATAGACTTAGATTATCATGAAATACGCCCTCTTTTTTGAGTAAAAACAACTATGACAACTCTTGTAGAAGAAATAAATTTAAAAAATCCAGAGCTTTACATTAACCGCGAACTGAGTTTGCTCGAATTTAACAAACGGGTTTTAGCACAAGCCAAAGATGAAACCGTGCCGCTGCTTGAACGCTTAAATTATTTGTGTATTTCGTGTTCAAATTTGGATGAGTTTTTTGAAGTTCGCGTGGCGAGTGTGATTGAAATGGTTGCCATCGACCCACACACACGCGGCGCAGATGGTTTAACGCCGAAAGAACAGTTGGATTTGATTTCGATTCAAGCAAGAGAACTCGTTAATGACCAATACGACACGCTTAACAACATTTTGCTGCCTGCATTAAAAAAAGAAAATATCCATTTCGTTCGCCGCCATGAGTGGACAGAATCGCAACGCAAATGGCTTGAAGGTTATTTTAATGAAGAAATTTTGCCACTCTTAACACCTGTTGGCTTAGATTCAGCGCATCCGTTTCCGCGTATTTTGAACAAAAGCTTAAATTTTATTATTTCGCTTACAGGCAAAGATGCGTTTGGACGAAATAGTGGTCGAGCTGTGTTGCAAGCTCCTCGCTCATTGCCGCGCATTATTAAATTACCTAGCGCAGAAACGGGTAGCGGCGAAAATGATTTTGTCTTTTTATCATCGATTATTCACGGTTTTATCGATCAACTTTTTCACGGCATGAATGTGAAAGGCTGTTATCAATTTCGCGTCACGCGCAACAGTGATTTTTTCGTTGATGACGATGCGATTGATGATTTATTGCTTGCCGTTGAAGGTGAGCTTGCTATGCGAAATTATGGGGACGAAGTGCGTTTAGAAATTGATGCGAATTGCCCAGATGAAACGGTTGATTTTTTAGTTGCACGTTTTGGCATGACAAGGGAGCGGTTATTTTTAGTCAATGGACCTGTGAATTTGAGTCGTGTGCAAGAGATTAACGCCCTCATTTTGGATAGACCTGATTTAAAGTTCGTGCCGTTTAAGC
>JAQTOT010000043.1 GCA_028713145.1 Methylococcales bacterium | reverse complement strand
TATTTCATCAAGCTGCACACAGCGCGCAGCAGTGGAACTTAGAAAACGATGACGATGGGCATTTAAAAATTAGTATTAACATGTCACCGCGCCAACTGCTCAAAGGTGATGGCGACCACATGGCAATCCAGTTTTTACAAAAGATGAATATCAATCCAAATTTTGTGGTGATTGAAATTACGGAAGGGGTATTGCTCGATAACAGTGCGCTCATTCTTGAAAAACTTGAACGTTTACAAGCAGCTGGTATTGAGCTTTCTTTGGACGATTTTGGTACGGGTTATTCTGCTATTGCCTATTTGAAAAAATTTAATCTCGATTATTTGAAAATCGATCGGTCATTTGTGAAAGATTTAGAAACGGAAGAAAGTGATGTGGCGATTGCTGAGGCAATTGTTGTGATGGCGCATCGCTTAGGTTTGAAAATTGTCGCTGAAGGTGTTGAAACGCAAGGGCAGCGCGATTTGCTTGAAACAGCGGGCTGTGAATATATTCAAGGTTATTTCTACGCCAAGCCAATGCCGAAGGGAGAGTTTTTAGCTTTTACTATTTGACTAACTAAAGCACCTCCCCCGCGCTTCGCGCCGCCCCCTCCAAAAGGGGCTAACCAGTAAAAATCAAAAGCGGTTGTTTTTAATCTTTCGCCCCCTTTGGAGGGGGCAGCCTGAAAGGCTGGGGGAGGTGCTTTAGCTTATCAACTGTGTAACATTCGTTAATATCAGTTTTGTAAAATCGTCACAGCGGGAAGTTCTTTCCCTTCTAAAAATTCCAAGAATGCTCCGCCACCTGTTGAGGTGTAAGAAATTTGGTCATTGATGCCATATTTGTCAATTGCCGCCAGCGTATCGCCACCGCCCGCAATCGAAAATGCGTCACTACCTGCAATCGCATAAGCCAAGGTTTGTGTGCCGTGTCCGAATTGTTCGATTTCAAAAACACCGACTGGACCATTCCAAACAATCGTTTTCGCAGATTTTAAAATGTTTGCGTAATGCGCGGCTGTTTCAGGGCCAATGTCTAAAATCATGTCGTCGTCTGCAATGTCAGCAACGTTTTTAATCGTGGCTTCGGCGGTTTCCGAAAATTCTTTTGCACAAACGACATCTGTTGGAATTGGAATATCTGCACCTGCGGCTTTGGCATCAGCAATTAAACGTTTTGCTTCATCGATTAAATCTAATTCCACGAGCGATTTGCCTACTGAAAAGCCCATTGCAGCAATAAAGGTATTTGCAATACCACCGCCGACGATAAGTTGGTCAACTTTTTTAGAAAGTGATTCTAACACCGTCAATTTTGTTGAAACTTTTGAACCGCCAACAATCGCAATCACAGGTTTTTCAGGTGTTTCCAAAGCACGACCTAAGGCATCTAATTCACTCGCAAGCAAAGGCCCTGCACAAGAAATAGGGGCAAATTTAGCAATTGCATGCGTTGAGGCTTGCGCTCTGTGTGCTGTACCGAACGCATCCATGACAAAAATATCGCACAACGCCGCCATTTTTTTGCCTAAGTCGTCGTTATTTTTACCTTCACCGACGTTGAAACGCACGTTTTCACATAAAACCACTTCGCCTGCGTTGATTTCAATGCCATCGAGCCAGTCTTTTTCTAAACGAACAGGTTTATTTAATAAATTTGCTAAATGTTCTGCTACAGGTTGCAACGAGTATTCAGGATTGTATTCGCCTTCGGTTGGACGACCGATGTGTGACATCAACATCACCGCTGCACCAGCGTTTAAAGCGTGTTGAATGGTTGGCAAACTCGCTTGAATGCGTGCATCACTGGTTACTTTGCCATTTTTAACAGGCACGTTTAAATCTTCACGAATTAAAACCCGTTTGCCTGCTAAATCTAAATCGACCATGCGTAAAATTGTCATATTTATGCTTCCTCTTTCCATTTGATTGAACAGCCAATGCTGCTTAATTGTTCTTCTGGCCCGTGACCTGTTTCAGCGACGAGTTTCATGGCTTCAAATAAATCACGGGGCGTGTTGTCTGGGGTAATTTCACGGCGACTTGAATCCAAACGTCCACGATATTGCAATTTAAAATCGGCGTTATAACCAAAGAAATCAGGTGTACAAATCGCGCCGTAAGCCTTTGCAACTTCTTGGCTTTCGTCGAGCAAATACGGAAAACTGAAATTTAATTCATCTGAAAATTTTTTCATGTTTTCAAACGAATCATCAGGATATTGGACAAAATCATTTGGCATAATCGCCACACTATTGATGCCTAAGGCTTTAAGTTCTAACGCATCACGCACAATGCGTTCTTTCACGGCTTTCACATACGGGCAATGATTGCAAATAAACATCACGAGCAACCCTTTTTCGCCCATGCAATCTTTGAGCGTCCATGTTTTACCGTCAACGCCTGGCAATGAAAAATCAATTGCAGGTTTGCCAAAATCACAAATTGGCGTTTCTAACGTCACCATTTTTTGTACCTCGTTTGTTTTGAAATTAAGGAATTGGCGCGATTATATAGTTTATTTAGCGTGTGAAACATTCTAAAAATCGGTTTCATCATCTGCCGTTTTATCACCACGACACGTTGCCACCGCGTTTTGCAAACGAATCAACGCGTTTTCAAGAGTGGCAATGTCCTCAGTCGAATAATTTTCAAATAAGCGATTGATAAACACTAAATGCTCTGGAAATGAGCGTTCAAACAAATCGTTCCCCGCTTCAGTTAAGCGCAGAATTTGACTGCGTCCATCTTTTTTGGATGCCGCTCGTTCAACAAGCCCTTTGTCTTCTAATCGAGTAACCACGCCTGTTAGCGTACCTTTTGTGATTAACGTTTTTTCGCCCAGTTTTTTATGCGGCATTCCTGCTGTGCCGCCGAGCGTGATAATCACATCATATTGCGGCAGCGTTAAATCAAGTTTATTCACATGACTTGCTGCATACGATAAAACACTTTGGTTGGTGCGTAATAACTCACGCACAGCAGTCGGAAACGTGGAAGTCGAGTTCATCATTTGTCTTCATT
The DNA here is from genome assembly GCA_028713145.1 of Methylococcales bacterium. Taxonomy (GTDB): domain Bacteria; phylum Pseudomonadota; class Gammaproteobacteria; order Methylococcales; family Methylomonadaceae; genus UBA10906. Next base: position 13,297 of record JAQTOT010000043.1, on the reverse strand, counting down.
GATTATTGAAATAGATGATTTTAATGAGTACAGACAACTTTAGTAGTAATAACGCCAATTCACAAGAGGTATTTTTGCTGCTTTGGCATTGAATGCGTAAAAATGTTTTTGTTAGGACTTTTATAAATCCATATTTAATTTAATGTTTATTTAAATATATATCTGAAATATAACTGTTTTTAATTGTTTTTCTCATGAGGCGAAAAGCAATTTTCGATAATTTAGTTTTTATTAGTACAAAATGGTTTTAATAAAAACTATTTTGTCCTACACTGTATTCGAAGTTTGTGATTAAGCACGTTTTTGGAAATGAGGTTAATCACTTAACAGTTTTATATTTTAATTTTTAGAGGATTTACTCATGAAAGCATTACAAAAAATTTTAGTTTCTGTTGTGTTTGCGGCAATGTCATCGTCAGTTTTCGCTGTTTCTAATCCAACGTATGAAGAAGTTCAAATGGCAATTGATAATACGCTTAATAAAGTGCAAGAAAGTAAAACTGCTTTGGACAATGGGGCTGATACCGATACAGTTGTTGCAATGGTGACAGATGCTCGCCAATTACAAAAAGATATTTCAAACAACGTACTGGATTTGAAACGCAATCAAGCCAGTAACGTGTTAAAACAAGCACGAGCGGCGTTGTTAAAAAATGAAATTGCTGAAGCAAAAAATTTGTTAGGTGAAGCACTTGGTAAATACAAAGAAATCAAACAGCTTTACATTTCAAATCATAGTTAATGGCTTGAAAATCGTAAGCGGTGGTTTTACATCAATTTCCACCGCTTACCCTGTTTTTAAATGCTCTAAAAATAAAATTAGCCGTATAGCTGTATGGTTTTTTTGTTCTATAGGTCTTACACTTTAGTACCGTTACTTTTTTAGACCTTCCTAAAACTTACATGAATACAGTGCTTATTATTGATGATAATCCCCATGATATTCGGATTCTAAATTCAGCCTTGACAGGCAAAAATTTCCACATCGTATTTAGTCTCAATGGTTATGAGGGGTTTAATCAAGCCTGTATCGCTCAACCAGATTTAATTTTGTTAGATTGGATGATGCCTGAGGTTGATGGTTTAAAAGTTTGCCGATTATTTAAAAGTGATTCCCGCACAGCACATATTCCGATTATTTTTTTGACTTCAATGGAATCGGCAGAAGATAAAGTCGAAGCATTTCAACATGGTGCCTGTGATTACCTTACAAAACCGTGCAATCATGACGAGTTAGTCATGCGAATTCGAACTCATATCGGATTACATCGAAGTTATCACGAACATGAAAAAGAAACCGTAGAAAGTCCAACTGTTTTATCGCTCGATACTGACAGTATTAGTCGTGCTGAATTGCGGGTTCGTAAAGCGCAATCATTGTATTTACAAGACTTAACGGTGAATTTGTCAGTTAGTGACGTTGCAAAAAAAATTGGCACCCATGCAAGGCAACTTTCAAACGATTTTAATAGCATTACGGGCAAGCATATTTCACATTGGTTGCAGGAAAAACGCATGGAGCAGGCGTGCCATTTGTTACTGAAAACAGACTTTGATATTGGTCGTATTGCAGAAAATGTCGGTTACACCTCTGTCACGACATTCACAAATACTTTCCGTGATTATTTCGGTATGTCACCCAAAGAATATCGGCGTTTAATCGGCTTAAAAAGCGATAACTAAATAGCTAAATTTCCTTTACTGCATTTTTGAATAAGAATTGCAGCCGCTTTGAATAATTCCATTTTTTTTTAATGGTTATAATTACGCCTGTCAATTATTTTAGATTTTTTGGAGGCGGTGATGGTTTTGTATAATGGTCAAGAATATCAAGATAACGATTTTGTCGATTGGGATACAGCAATCGCGGTCGGTGGGTTATATTTTCAACAAGCGAAGCGATTGGGTTTGCCAATGCCGCCTGCTTGTTTTGTTTTTATTGATGATTATTCAAGAGATTCTAAGCAAAATGTGATTGTTGGTTGGTATGCCTTGTTATTACAAGCCGCTGAGTTAGATTCTATTTTCTTTAGAAAAGAGAAAAAATGGCAAGAGGCAGGACTTGTTGCAGTTGAATAATTTAATCTTAATTTGGAGACTGCCGCTATGTTGACACAACGCGAATACAAAGAGCTTTATTTGCTACATTATCAGAAAGCGAATTTAGGAAGTGTGGAGTCTCAATTTAAATTAGGTGAATACTATGAGCAGGGACGAGGGGTTGTGAAAGATTATCACCTTGCTGCGTTTTGGTATCAAAAAGCTGTCGATGGGAGACATCCTTTAGCGTCATTAAATCTAAGTTGGCTACGATTGAAAGAGACGAGTGATGAGCAAAACGGTGTGCCGATGGGGTTGTTAAATCGTTGTTTGCCCGATTGTTGGAAATTAGAACAAGCTCATAGCCGTTTAGCTTTATTATCCGATGGAGAAGGGGCTGATTTCAACACGTCAAATGTTTTGAGTGTTACGAAAAGATAGCAGTTTTATTTTGGCAAATTGATGATTAGTCAAAATAAAAAAGCCCCGATATAAAAATAGCGGGGCTTTTTTTATTGGAGCTGGAGATGGGACTCGAACCCGCGACCGGCTGATTACAAATCAGCTGCTCTACCAACTGAGCTACACCAGCAATCTGTGGTAAATTATACACAAAAATTCACTTTTAGCTACTCTTTGCATGAATTCAGACAATTTTTTACATATTTCGACGACATTTCAGCAGTTAGATTTCGTTATAAATTCAAAAATTACAAAAAGTTATCCCGTTTCAACAGCAAAAAACGGGCTTGGCGAAATCAAGGGCAGTGAATGCACTCCTTGCGGTTGGCATCGAATTCGAGCGAAAATCGGCGGCTCACAACCGTTAAACAGTGTTTTTGTTGCACGCCGACCAACAGGTGAAATTTATACCACTGAATTGGCTAAGAAATTTCCAAATCGAGATTGGATTTTAACGCGCATTTTATGGCTAGATGGTTTGGAAATTGGAAAAAACCGTTATGGCAATGTTCATACCGCATCGCGTTACATTTATATTCACGGCAGTCCCGATAATTTAATTAGATGTCAGCCAGAATCCCATGGCTGTATTCGCATGAAAAACGACGATATTGCTGATTTATTTGAGCGTGTTACAGCAGGCATGAAAGTTTATATAGGCTGAGCCATTTCACTAAAAAAATTTCTTGTTTAAAAAATAACGGTTTTTTATCTATTTACGGCATTTTTAGGTTAAAATGCCCCGTTTTTAACCCTCCTCATTTCTCCATTTTAGAGTAAATAAACACATGACAGATTTATCCCTTTACAGAAATATCGGTATTTTTGCCCACGTTGACGCGGGTAAGACGACAACGACCGAACGTATTTTGAAATTAACAGGCAAAATCCACAAAATCGGCGAAGTACATGACGGTGCAGCAACCACCGATTTCATGGAACAAGAACAAGAACGCGGTATTACTATTCAGTCAGCGGCAACGACTTGTTTTTGGAAAGATCACCGTTTCAACATCATCGACACACCAGGACACGTTGACTTCACTATCGAAGTTTATCGTTCATTAAAAGTTTTGGATGGCGGTATCGGTGTATTCTGTGGTTCAGGCGGCGTAGAACCACAATCAGAAACGAACTGGCGTTATGCAAACGATTCAAAAGTTTCTCGTGTTATCTATATCAATAAATTAGACCGTATTGGCGCAGATTTTTACCGCGTGGTAAAACAAGTTGAAGACGTTTTAGCTGCAAAACCTGTTGTAATGACTTTGCCAATCGGCGTTGAAGACCAATTCTCAGGCGTAGTTGATTTGCTCACCATGAAAGCGTGGATTTGGGATGAATCAGGCGATCCGTTGAAATACGAAATCAAAGATATTCCAGCAGACATGCAAGCGAAAGCTGAAGAATGGCGCACAAAATTGGTTGAAGACGTTATTGATCAAGACGATGAAGTGTATGAAAAATACTTAGATGATGAAATCGCTCCAGACGTAGAAACATTGAAACGTTGTATCCGTAAAGGAACAATCAAAATGGATTTCTTCCCAACATTCTGCGGCTCATCATTCAAAAATAAAGGCGTTCAATTAGTTTTAGACGGCGTGATTGATTATTTACCAAGCCCAACCGAAGTAAATCCACAACCTGAAGTGGATTTAGACGGTAATCCAACAGGTGAATTTGCGATTGTTGATGCAGAAAAACCATTACGCGCATTAGCGTTTAAAATCATGGATGACCGTTTTGGCGCATTGACTTTCTTGCGTATTTACTCAGGTAAATTAGAAAAAGGCACAGCCGTTTTAAATACGTTCACGGGTAAAACCGAACGTATCGGTCGTATCGTTGAAATGCACGCTGATACGCGTAACGAATTAGAATCAGCGCAAGCGGGCGACATCGTTGCTGTTTTAGGTATGAAAAACGTGCAAACAGGTCACACGTTGTGCGATCCAAAATTCCCTGCGACCTTAGAACCAATGGTATTCCCAGAGCCAGTTATTTCTTTGGCGATTTCGCCAAAAGATAAAGGCGCATCTGAAAAAATGGGGATCGCGCTCGGCAAAATGATTCAAGAAGATCCATCTTTCCACGTTGAAACCGACGAAGACAGCGGCGAAACGATTTTGAAAGGGATGGGCGAATTACACTTAGATATTAAAGTGGACATTTTACGTCGTACACATGGCGTTGACGTTATCGTTGGTAAACCACAAGTTGCGTACCGCGAAACAATTACGCGCGAAGTGGAAGATGAATACACCCATAAAAAACAATCAGGTGGTTCTGGTCAATACGGTAAAATCAACTACATCATCACACCAGGTGAACCAGGTTCAGGTTTCGTCTTTGAATCAACTGTTACAGGCGGTAACGTTCCACGCGAATACTGGCCAGCAGTTGAAAAAGGCTTCAAATCAATGCTCGACAAAGGCGTTTTAGCTGGCTTCCCTTGCTTAGATTTCAAAGTAAATTTAACAGACGGTGGTTTCCACGCCGTGGATTCATCAGCAATCGCGTTTGAAATTGCAGCAAAAGCCGCATTCCGTCAAACCATGCCAAAAGCTGGCCCTCAATTGATTGAACCAATCATGGCGGTTGACACGTTTACACCGTCTGATCACGTTGGTGACGTAATCGGCGATTTAAACCGTCGTCGCGGTATGATTAAGTCACAAGATGCGGGTCCAACAGGTGTTCGTATCAAATCAGAAGTACCTTTGAGCGAAATGTTCGGTTACATCGGTGATTTGCGTACCATGACTTCAGGTCGTGGTCAGTTCTCGATGGAATTCTCACATTACTTGCCTTGCCCTAAAAACGTGGCTGATGAAGTAATTAAAGAAGTGGCAGAACGTAACAAAGCGAAAGAGAAAAAATAATCTCTTAAACTGACAAAAAGGCGCAAGTTGCAGAAATGTAGCTTGCGCTTTTTTTGTTTAATTTGATTAGGTAACATTTCCCATTGTTAAACACAAGTAAAAATAAAGCATGAACCAAGCAATATCACATACTCCCATGATGCAGCAGTATTTTCGCCTCAAAGCACAATACCCTGACATTCTATTTTTTTATCGAATGGGGGATTTTTACGAATTGTTTTATGACGATGCGAAAAAAGCCTCGCAATTATTAGGCATTACACTCACTAGTCGTGGAAGTTCAGGCGGTGAGCCAATTCCAATGGCAGGCATTCCGCATCATGCGTCTGAAAATTACATTGGAAAATTATTAAAAGCAGGCGAATCCGTAGCTATTTGTGAACAAGTCGGCGACCCTGCAACCAGCAAAGGTCCTGTTGAACGCAAAGTAGTTCGCGTCGTTACACCTGCAACCGTAACTGATGAAGCCTTACTCGAAGAACGCCAAGATAATTTACTCGTGGCAATTTGTTGGTTAAAAGGACAATACGGCATTGCGAGTTTAGATGTCACCAGCGGACGATTTGTGTTGCAACAAGTCGCCTCCGAAGATGATTTAATCAACGAAATCGCACGGTTAAATCCTGCTGAATTGTTATTTTCTGACGATTTCGCACTTTCACAAACGCTTCGACAACGCAACGGTTTATGCCGTCGTCCTGCATGGCATTTTGAAGTTTCGAGTGCGCGAGAACGTTTGCTTTCGCAATTCAAAGCCACCGATTTAAAAGGCTTTGGTTGTGATGAACTCACAACAGCGATTGCGGCGGCGGGCGCGTTGTTGCAATACGTTAAAGACACGCAACAAGCCGCGTTGCCGCATATTCAAGGGATTCGCGTTGAAGCGAGCGACGATTGCATTCAAATCGATGCCGCGAGTCGGCGAAATTTAGAAATCGACACGCACTCGTCGGGTGAAACGAAATACACGCTTTTCGGTGTTCTTGACAGCACGATTACCTCGATGGGCAGTCGCTGTTTGCGTCGCTGGCTCAACCGTCCGCTTAGAAATCAATCGATTTTGAAACACCGTTATGCGTGCGTGGCGAGTTTGCTACATTCGCGCGATTATCAAAACGTGCAAAGTCAATTGCGCCAAATTGGCGATATTGAACGGATTAGTTCGCGCGTGGCATTGAAATCGGCACGCCCCCGCGATTTGATTACGTTGCGTGACAGTTTGACCGCGTTGCCGCAATTGCAACGCCTTTTAGCCCAACACGATAATCCGCAACTGCAACACATCAACAAACAAATCACCATTCCGCCAGATACCGCCGAATTATTGCATCGCGCGATTTTTGATAATCCGCCTGTTTTGATTCGTGACGGTGGTGTAATTGCAGGCGGTTATAACGCAGAACTCGATGAATTACGCGATTTGAGCCAAAACGCTGACCAGTTTTTGCTTGATATGGAACAACGCGAACGCGCGGCAACGGGAATTAGCACGCTAAAAGTCAATTACAATCGCGTTCATGGTTATTACATTGAAGTGTCGCATTTGCACGCTGAAAAAATCCCCGCGCATTATCGGCGCAAACAAACCTTAAAAGGCGCAGAGCGTTATATCACCGACGAGTTAAAAAGTTTTGAAGACAAAGTATTAAGCGCACGCGAAAAAGCCTTAACGTTTGAAAAGTTTTTATATGATCAATTGTTAGAAATCATTGGTTTATCTGTGCCTGAATTACAGCGTTGCGCGAGTGCGTTGGCGGAATTAGACGTTTTAAGTTGCTTTGCTGAACGCGCTGAAAAATTAAATTTGTCGCAACCAATTTTGACCGATAAAAACGGAATTCAAATTGAGGCAGGGCGGCATTTAGTTGTTGAAAATGTATCAAGTACGCCGTTTGTACCGAATGATTTAACGTTATCAACGCAACGTCGAATGCTGATGATTACTGGCCCTAACGCGGGTGGGAAATCGACATTTATGCGTCAAACGGCGTTGATGGTTTTGCTCGCGCATATTGGGTGTTATGTGCCAGCAAAGAATTTTGTTTGCGGCGATATTGATAAAATTTTCACCCGCATTGGTGCGTCGGATGATTTGAGTAGTGGACGTTCGACCTTTATGGTCGAAATGTCCGAAGCCGCAAACATTCTGCACAATGCCACGTCGAAAAGTTTAATTCTCATCGACGAAATCGGACGCGGCACAAGCACCTTTGACGGGCTTTCGCTTGCGTGGGCGTGCGCCGAACATTTAGCCAAAGAAACCAAAGCCTTCACATTGTTTGCGACGCATTATTTTGAATTAACCTCGCTTGCCGACGAACATCGCAACATTCACAACGTGCATTTAGAAGCCATTGAACATGGCGATACGATTATCTTTTTACATGCGGTTAAAAATGGCGCGGCAAATCAGAGTTATGGGTTGCAAGTGGCTTCGCTCGCGGGTGTGCCGCGTGTTGTGATTGAAAATGCGAAAAACAAACTCCGCGAACTTGAAATGCACGCTTACGCCGAGCAGCAAATAAAACGTGGCAACGACCAAATTGATTTATTTGTGTCACAAGCTGAAAATCCTGTTTTAGCGTTGCTTGAAGATGTTCGCGCTGATGATTTAACGCCTAAACAAGCGTTGGAATTGGTTTATAAATTGAAACAGTTGGTGTGATAAGTGGCACTTTTTTGTTGTGTTATGATTCAAACTCTTAAATTGAATGGCGATTATCAATAATGTCAAAACTTAGCGTCACAAATCACAATCGCAATGTCACAGGTTTAACTTATGTTTATCCCGTGATTTCACGCCGCGCTGGCGGATTGTCGATTGGCATCAATTTCAACCCGAATAATGCTTGCAATTGGCGGTGTATTTATTGTCAAGTTCCTGATTTGAAATTGGGCAGCGCACCCGAAATCGATTTGCACTTACTCGAAAAAGAATTGCGTTTGCTTTTAGACGACGTGTTAAATGGCGATTTTTATGAACGTATGGAAGTTCCCAATGAGCAGCGCGTCATTAAAGATATTGCAATTGCGGGGAATGGTGAGCCGACCAGTTTGAATAAATTTGATGAAGCGATTTCACTCATTGGCAACATTGCGACCGAATTGGGTGTTTTTCCAAACAGCCATTTTGTCTTAATTACTAACGGCAGTTTGATTCATCGTGAGGTTGTGCAAGCGGGATTGAAAATTTTGCATGATTTTGGCGGCGAAATTTGGTTCAAAATGGACAGCGCGACCAATGAGGGCAGGGCGTTCATCAATCATTCGGCACAGAAAAATGAAGCGGTTTTGAAAAATTTAACGCTCGCTTCGCATATCTGTGAAACAAAAATTCAAATTTGTTTGGTGGATTATCAACGGCAAGGTTTTTTAGAAACGGAGCGAGCGGGATTTTTAGATTTTTTAACGCAAATTCGCGCGGCAACACCGATTCAAAATGTGACTATTTATACGTTAGCGCGTCCGTCACACCAACCCGAAGCCATTGATTTAACCGCGATGCCATTTGAAATTATGGAACGTTTCGGGCAAGAAATTCGTGCCTTAGGTTTCAATGTGAACGTGACAAAATAAGCGTTTATTCTTTGCCAGCCAAAAAAGGTACAAAACTCACAGGCTCAAGTTCTTCTACGTCAAAAGTCTCTTCGGTGCGCGTGATGCGCTGCAAGGCTTGATTTCCATGACCATCATCAACGGGAATCACCATCACTCCGCCAATCGCGAGTTGTTCAAGTAATGCTTGTGGCACTTCATCAGGCGAAGCCGCAACCAAAATGCCATCATACGGCGCAAATTCTGCCCAGCCCCAACCACCATCTTCGTGCAAATAACGAATGTTTTTGAGTTTTAAAAGCTGCGTGCTGACTTGCGCTTTTTTTTGCAATGGCAAAATCCGTTCGACGGAAAACACGTTTTCGACCAATCGAGCCAGAATCGCACTTTGATAACCACAACCTGTTCCAATTTCTAACACATGATGTAACGATTCACGGTTTTCAAGCAGCAATTCTGTCATTTTGGCTACGATGTAAGGCTGTGAAATCGTTTGGTTGTAGCCAATTGGCAGCGCAGTATCTTCATAAGCGCGACTTGAAAGTGCTTCATCAACAAAAATATGGCGCGGCGTGGTTCGCATCACGTCTAAAACACGCTTATTAGAAATTCCCTGCTCAATTAAGCGTTTCACCATTCGATCTCGTGTGCGTTGCGAGGTCATGCCGATGCCTTGTAAATGCCGTGGCATCATAGCTGTGGCAACCAGTTTTTCAAGGTTTCAACTCGTTCATACCACGTTAAATCCAGTTGCAATGGCGTAATGGAAACGTAACCGTTATTGATAGCATAAAAATCTGTACCTTCGCCTGCATCTTGTTCCTCACCTGCTGCACCAACCCAGTAAATTCGCCGTCCACGTTGGTCTGAACTTTGAATAATTGGCTCAGATTTATGCCGCGCCCCCAAACGGCACGATTGAAAACCTTTTAGCTGTTCAAACGGCAAATCTGGCACATTGACATTTAAAATTGTGTTTGCAGGCAACGGCTTTTCAAGAATTTGTTGGAATAAAATTACAGCGACTTGCGCGGCAGTTGCAAAATGTTCGGGATGATCGCCAACAAGTGAAATAGCTACCGCAGGCAAACCTAAAAAACGTCCTTCCGTTGCGGCGGCAACTGTTCCCGAATACAACACATCGTCGCCTAAATTCGCGCCGTGATTGATACCTGCAAAAACCATATCGGGTTCAGTTTCAAGCAAACCTGTAATCGCCAAATGCACGCAATCCGTTGGCGTGCCGTCCACTTTGGTGAAACCATTGTGCGCGAGCGTGGCGCGAAGTGGCATATCAAGCGTCAGTGAATTACTCGCTGCGCTACGATTTCGGTCAGGTGCGACAACAGAAACCGTTGCATGTTCACTCAACGCTTTGGCTAATGCGCCAACGCCTTCGGCTAAATAACCATCGTCATTACTTATTAAAATGTGCATAGTTTTCTCTTAAGATTTCGCCGCATGATGCTCAGATAATTTAAAACCACAATGATGCGTCATTGTTTTCAAAACGTGTTTAAAACGGGCTTCATGATCGAGCGTTTCGTCTGAATTCGATTGAATGCAACGCAATACATTGGCTGTTGCGTCAACGGCAACGCCTGTGACAGTGAATTTTGTTTGTCTTGCGCCATTGTTATCTACGCAAACATATTCTGTTTCGCTAATCATGGCAGGCAAAGGTTTTGGAAAATGATCGATATTTTTCGCTTTTGAAATCGTTCCTGTATGCGTTGCTGTGGTGCGAATATCTTCAAAACTTTTGCACGGACTGTTTGCAGACAAAAGCTCTTTAGGATTATTCGCATTTTTATCGAGCATTTCTTGACTGACTTCATCCACTTCAAATGTCGCGGGATCAGATGCAGCAGGCTCTTTTTTCTCATTGCTTGCGCTATCGGTTTTTTGCGCTTTTTCAACAGCCGCTTTCGCTTCAACATTTTCCAACGTCATCGGCTCGATGGGTGTATCGACGGTTTCACTGAGCGTAAAGTATTCAAAGAAAATAATAATCGGCAAGCAAAGAACAGTAAGTTGCGTAATAAGCAGGCTGTTCTTTTTCAAAAACTTTACAAAATTTTCAAACAACATTTTTACCTCTATAACTTAATCCGAAGAGAATGTAATTTACGATATAAATGCGTACGTTCCATGCCAACTGCGGCGGAAAGTTTTGCGACGCTGCCGCCTGTTCGCTCAAAATGATATTCCAAATAGGCTTTTTCAAAATGATCTCTAGCTTCTTTAAGTGGCAAATTGTAAAACTCTGGCACGGATAACATCGGTGATGAAGAGTCGCCTGTAATTTTGCCGAGAGTGTTTTTCACTTCATCGAGTTCAATCGCTTCACCTACGCCTAAAATCATTAAGCGTTGCACCACATTTTTTAGTTCACGCACATTGCCGCGCCAACTAAAATTACGCAGATAATTTTGCGCCGCCATTGAGAAACGACGGAATGGCAATTTTTCATGCGTGACAAAATAATCAACGTAAAAATTTAACAGTGCAGGCACGTCTTCGCTGTGTTCGCGCAAGGGCGGAATGGTAATGGTGACTTCATTGAGCAGATAATAAAGCTCGTGCCGAAAACGCCCAAAACGTACTTCTTCATCAAGTGCCATGCGTGTTGAGGCGATAACATGCACATCAACATGCACAGCTTCGCTACCACCAACGCGCAAAAATGAACTGGATTCGAGCGCACTTAATAAACGTAATTGGGTTTCTTTATCCATGTCGCCAATTTCGCCCAAAAACAAGGTGCCGTTATTGGCGCGTTCTAGCAGGCCGTGATAAATCTTGTGACCGTCTTCTTTTCCAAAAAATTCCACCGCCGAATTTTCAGGAGCAATACTGCCCACAGATACATTGATAAATGCGCCATTTTTATGTGAACTGTTATTGTGCAAATAGCGGGCGTAGAGTTCTTTTCCAACGCCTGCTTCACCAACGAGCAATACGCGCGTGTCATGTTGTGCTAGACGTTTTAATTGTTCTTTGATGCGAGCGATTGCCGCGCCTTTTCCAACAGGTTCAATGTCAACGTGTGCATTTTGCCGATAGCCCGCGTTCTGTTGCCCTGCTTCTAAGGCTTTTTCAACAATTAACAATAATTTTGCGAGCGAAAGCGGTTTTTCTAAAAAGTCGAATGCGCCCAAACGTGTTGCTTCCACGGCGGCTTCAACTGAGCCGTGACCTGACATCATAATTACGGGGCAAAGCGGTTTATCTTCGGCAAGCCATTCTTTTAATAACGTAATACCGTCAGTGTCGGGCATCCAAATATCAAGCAAAATTAAATCAGGCTGCATCGACACTTTTAACATTTTTGCCGTGCTAGCATTTTCAGCCATGCTGACTTGATAGCCTTCGTCTTCTAAAATTTCGCTCACCAAATGGCGAATATCGTTTTCATCATCGACAACTAAAATGCGTGGGGATTGATTGCTCATAAGGTTTTAAAAAAAAGTGAATGAAATGGGCGTAATCATTGCACTGTACGCCTGTAGATGCAAACGGTTTGAGGGCATTTATGCTAAAATCTTCCGCAATTTCTTACTTCATTTTTACTTTTTTTAACGTATGGAAAAAATCAAAGTTTTATTCGTTTGCATGGGCAACATTTGTCGTTCACCCACCGCAGAAGGGGTTTTTACCAAATTGGTACAAGACAAAAATTTAGCGCATTGTTTTTCGATTGATTCGGCAGGCACGCACGCTTATCACATTGGCGATGCGCCCGATACTCGCGCGAGGCGAGCCGCGTTAAATCGTGGCGTTGATATTAGTCATTTGCGTGGTCGAAAAGTGGTATTTGGCGATTTTGAGGATTTCGATTTTATCCTTGCCATGGACGACGATAATCATGAGATTCTGATGCAAGCCTGCTCTGAAAAACATCAACATAAAATTCATTATTTTTTAAACTTCGCACCGCAATTAAATATCCGTGAAGTTCCCGACCCGTATTATGGAAACGGTGATGGATTTGAGCGTGTTTTAGACATGGTGGAAGCCGCAAGCGACGGTTTTTTAAAACATTTACATGACACAAAACGATTCGGATAAAAAAATGGCAATTATTGAAAACACGATAAATTATTTAGATGGCGATACGCTTTTAGAAGCCTTTTTTGCTTTTGACGGTTCAATTGAAGGGCAACGTCCGCTTGTTTTAGTCAGTCATGCGTGGGCTGGTCGCAGTGAATTTACCGCTGAAAAAGCACGTTATTTAGCCAAATTAGGTTACGTTGGTTTTGCGCTCGATATGTACGGCAAAGGGAAATTGGGGCAAACCGACGAAGAATGCTCTGCTTTAATGCGTCCATTAGTTGAAGATCGCGCGTTGGTGC
>JAQTOT010000042.1 GCA_028713145.1 Methylococcales bacterium | reverse complement strand
AGTTAAACCTGGACTAATGGCAAATACAGCACCCGCATCCGCAGCAGCTTGTAATTGTTGTTCATTTAAAATCGTTCCCGCACCAACAATTGCATCGGGAACTTCTTTTGCAATGGCGCGAATGGCATCTAACGCAACAGGTGTACGCAACGTAATTTCTAAAACACGAATGCCGCCTGCCACTAAGGCTTTTGCTAAAGGCACGGCGTTTTCTAAATCTTGAATCACCATTACAGGCATCACAGGACTTGCGTTTAAAACGGTTGATGGTTGCACTTTCCAATTTGGATTTGTCATTTTGAACTCGCTTTTTTTTATGATTTAAAGGATTTTTACTGCGATTTAATGGCGCATTATCGCAGAAAACGACTGTTTTTGCAGTCATGATGCGTAATGGATTGAATTAACTCATGATAGAATCAATCGCAATCGCGCCATTTTTGGCGGATAAAATCCACATTTTCTTTTAATTTTTTACGAAAAACTTATGTCAAACTTAGAAAACATCATTAACACTGCATTTGAGAATCGCGCCGACATCACACCTGCAAACGCAACTGCTGAAGTGCGCGATGCGGTAACGGAAACTTTAAATTTACTCGACAGCGGGAAATTGCGTGTTGCTGAAAAAATTGACGGCGATTGGGTTACGCACCAATGGCTTAAAAAAGCCGTTTTGCTTTCATTTAGAATCAACGACAACCGCTTAATGGATGGCGGAAATACCCGTTATTACGACAAAGTGGAAAGCAAATTTTCAACTTACAGCGAAGAAGATTTTGCTGCTGCTGGCGTTCGCGTTGTGCCAAATGCGGTCGCACGTCACGGTTCATTTATTGCTTCAGGCGCAATTTTGATGCCTTCTTATGTCAACATTGGCGCGTATGTCGATAGCGGTACGATGGTGGACACTTGGGTAACTGTCGGCTCATGCGCTCAAATTGGCAAAAATGTGCATTTATCAGGCGGCGTAGGCATTGGTGGCGTGTTAGAACCGTTGCAAGCCAATCCAACCATTATTGGCGACAACTGCTTTATCGGCGCACGTTCTGAAATCGTCGAAGGCGTGATTGTTGAAGACGGTTGCGTGATTTCAATGGGCGTTTACATTGGTCAAAGCACCAAAATTTACAATCGCATGACAGGTGAAATCACTTACGGACGTATTCCAGCAGGTTCGGTTGTGGTATCAGGCAACTTGCCTTCAGCGGACGGCAAATACAGTTTGTATTGCGCGGTAATCATCAAACAAGTTGATGAACGCACACGCAGCAAAACAGGTATTAACGAATTGTTGCGCGACTAATTTTGGCGAACAAATCGCAGTAACATTCCTGCATTCAAAAGTGCCGCACACGCTGTTGCTAACGCAACGCCAGCGTGTGCAAACGGAACAAAAAATAGCGCATTAAAAATCAAATTTGCACCTACACAAATCCACGCATAACGCACTGCAACTGAATGTAACTTTTGCGTCGTCAATGCAGGTGTCAAAACTTTCATGGTTAAAAATCCAATCAGACCTAACGCGTAACCCTGCAAACTTTGTGCGGAAGCATGAACGTCTGCGGCTGTAAATTCTGGCGATTCAAACAACAAACGCAAAATCGGTTCTGCCAAAAAAACTAACCCAAGTGTTGCAGGAATGCCCAACAAAATTACCCAGCGCAAGCCCCAATTCAACGTAAGCAAAAACGTTTTTTTATCTTGATTGGCATGACTTTGTGCAAGTTTTGGTAACATCACCGTTGCCAGTCCTGAACCTAAAATTCCAATCGGAAATTCGAGTAATCGGTCAGCGTAATACAGCCACGAAACACTACCTGTTGCTAAAAATGACGCGATAAACGTGTTAATTAACAAATTGATTTGTGTCGCTGACATTGCAAAAAGTGTGGGCAATAAATTTTTAAAGAGATGTTTAATTTTTTCATCATGAAAATCAAGCTGAAATTTTGGCAATAAATCCAATCGCCACAAGGCGGGAATTTGAAACCATAATTGCAAAAAACCACCAATTAACACGCCAATTGCTAGCGCAAAAATCGGTTGCAGCAAATGTTGAGATAAAAAAATGGTTGCGCCAATCATTGATAAATTTAGCAGCGCAGGTGTAAAAGCAGGAATCGAAAATTTAGAATGCACGTTCAAAATACTGCCTAAAAAAGCGACCAGTGTGACAAAAAAACCATAAGGCAACATGATTTGCAAAAGGCGTGTTGCTAAAACGTGTTGCTCACTTTGCCACTCAAAACCCGCCGCGCAAAACCAAATCAAAACAGGAGCAACGATAATGCCAATTACTGTTAAAAATGCTAGTAATAACGCTAAATGCCCCGCCATTTTATTGATAATCGGTTGCAAATTTTGGTCTTTGTGTTCGCTCAAAATCGGCACGAAGGCTTGAGCAAAACTGCCTTCTGCAAACAAGCGGCGTAGCAAATTTGGAAATCGAAAGGCAGCAAAAAACGCATCCGTCGCGGCATCGACACCAAAATAACGGGCAATTAACATATCACGCACAAAACCGAGGATTCGTGAAAATAACGTGAAACTGCTAACGAGTAAGGTGGATTTGAAAAGTATTTTGCTCAAATGTGACGCGACCTGTAAGTGTTTAAAATGCCGTTAAATGATTGACAATCATAGCATTTAGCAACATAATTCGCCCCTTTCAAATCCTTTTAAAATTAACTTCATAGAGACATCATGGCTAATTCACCACAAGCTAAAAAACGTGCAAGACAAGCAGAAAAAAACCGTCAACGTAACGCTAGCCAACGCAGCAAATTACGCACTTTTGTAAAAAAAGTATTAGTTGCTATTAAAGAAGGCGACAAAGAAGGCGCGAGAGCGGCATTCAACGTAGCACAATCTGTTTTAGATTCATCGGTTACAAAAGGCATTATTCACAAAAATAAAGCGGCTCGCGGTAAAAGCCGTTTGAACGCAAAAGTTAAAGCGTTAGTTTTAGGCGCAGCTTAAACACAATCTGTCGAGGCGTTGCAACAGCAACGTCTCCAGAGAACAGACACACAAATACTAGCCGCTTGCGGCTTTTTTTATTTCTAGCCACCCGAAAACATCATGAACGACATCGATTGGACTCAATACGCTTTAGAAACCCAAGCCATTCGCGCAGGTCAGCATCGCACGCACGAAGATGAACACAGTATGCCGATTTTTGCTACGTCGAGTTATGTGTTTAAAAGTGCAGCAGACGCGGCGGCACGTTTTACAGGGCAGCAAGCAGGTAACATTTATTCGCGTTTCACGAATCCAACTGTCGCCGCGTTCCAAGACCGTTTGGCATTGATGGAAAAAGGTGAACGGTGTTTAGCCTTTTCGTCAGGTATGGCGGCGATTATGGCGGTCGGAATGGGATTGTTGAAAGCTGGCGACCATGTTGTGTGTTCTCGTGGTGTGTTTGGCAATACAGTTTTGATGTTCCAAAATTATTTTGGCAAATTCGGTGTCGAAACGGATTTTGTGGATTTAACCGATGTCAGCGCGTGGGAAGCAGCGATTAAACCGAATACCCGTTTGTTATTTTTAGAAACGCCATCGAATCCATTGATTGAAATTGCCGATATTCGCGCATTGGCAGATGTCGCTCACGCGCATAATGCGTTATTGGTCGTGGATAATTGTTTCTGTACACCAGCGTTGCAAAAACCACTCACGTTAGGTGCAGATATTGTGGTGCATTCGGCAACAAAATATATCGACGGGCAAGGACGTTGTGTTGGTGGCGCGGTGGTGGCAAGTGATGAAATTATCGAAAAACACATTTATCCGTATTTGCGAACGGGTGGCGCAACGATGAGCGCGTTTAATGCGTGGGTATTTTTAGGTGGTTTGGAAACGCTTGCGGTGCGAATGAAAGCGCATTGCGACAACGCAACGGCGTTGGCGCAGTGGTTGGTTGAACAACCAAATGTTTCAAAAGTGAATTACCCTGCTTTGAAAACGCACGCCCAACATGAATTAGCGAAATCACAACAAAGCCATTTCGGTGGCGTAGTGAGTTTTGAAGTGAAAGGCGGTAAAGAAGCCGCGTGGAAATTGATTGATTCGACGCAAATGCTGTCGATTACCGCAAATTTAGGCGATGTCAAAACGACTATCACGCATCCAGCCACCACAACGCACGGACGTTTAACGCCTGAAGCGCGAGCAAAAGCAGGCATTAGTGATAATTTGGTGCGTATTTCAGTTGGTTTAGAATCGATTGACGATATTAAAGCGGATTTGGCGCGAGGATTGATTTAACGCAAACAAAAACGCCACGGTCATGCAAATGTGTGACAGTGGCGTTTTTTTCGTTACTCTTCAAAAACAGCTGTATTCAAATTCAATGCGCCTTTAAAAACGCTTTTGTCTTTTACAAAACCAAATTTTGTTCCGTTCAAATTCGCGCCGTTGAAATTGGCATTTTCTAACTTTGCATTGCTCAAATCCGCCATGGTTAAATCAGCATTCGAAAGATTTGCCCCCGTTAAATCAGCTCGTTTCATCAATGCACGGTTTAAATTCGCATTCGTCAAATTTGCCCCCGATAAATTCACGCCATTCAAACTCACACGCATCAAGCCCATCGGCTGATTTTTCATATCTGCGCCCCAATTCGCATTTTGCAAATTCGCGCCTTTTAAATTCGCTTTATCTAAATTGGCAATAAAACGCGAACTACTTAAATTTGCGTCACTTAAATCAGAATCCATCATACTTACGCCGAAAATGCTGGTGTTTGACAAATTCGCTCGCGCAAAATGAATGCGTGTCATCACCGTTAAATCTAAATTCAAATTCGACAAATCGCTGTCATTTAAATTCGCATCACGCAAATCCGCACCCCACAAATCCGCATGACGAAAATCGAGTTTTGATAAATCTAAGCCGCGAAAATCTTTGCGGCGCAAATCAGCAACGTGCGTTTTATCAGCTGCTTTTAATGTCTGTTCGATTTCTGCGCGTGTTAAATCTGCTGCAAAAACGTTTAAACTCAAGGCGAACGTCACGAAACCTAACGTAATTTTTGGCAATTTCATAATTTCTCTCCAATTAAATGAACAATTTCAATTGCCATGATAATTGAATCGATGCGGATAATCATTTTCTGAATAAATTTTTAAACGAGGTTTTCAATCTTAATCAAGCGCGTGTTTTTTTTTGAGAAGCGTGTGATAAAGTAGAATGGCTGTGGTTTTAATTTTGAGACGCTGCCTGATTTCGTGTCACGAATCATGGTGGTACTTCATTTTCATTTTAAGAGGAAAAATACATGACACAAACAGCAGTTTTTACCGTTACAGGCATGAAATGTGGCGGCTGTGAAAATAACGTTATCGAAAAATTAACAGCGTTAGACGGCGTAATTAGTGCCGTTGCAGATTGCAAAGAAAATCACGTCAGCGTTGAATTTGAAGCTGGAAAAATCGAGGTTGACGATTTGGAAGACGTAATTATTGCCGCTGGTTTTGGCGTAGAGTAAATGTCATGACCGATTCAACTTCACAAGAATTACGTTTATCCATTTTAGGAATGCGTTGCGCGGGCTGTATTGCTAGCGTTGAAGGCGCATTAACTTCAGTCGCGGGCGTTGAATCGGTCAGTGTGAATTTTGCCGACCATTCTGCCATCGTCAAAGGCAATCCTGATATTGAAGCCTTGAAAAAATCGGTGAAATCTGCAGGTTTCGACGCGGCAGTCATGGAAGGTTTTGAAGACCCCGCAGAACAAGAAGCACAAGAATTAGCGCGTTATGAATCGCTAATGAAAAAAGCGAAAATTGCAGGTGGTTTTGGGGCATTTTTAATGTTGCTCGAACAATTAGGCTTGATGCCAATGATGGGAATGGCGCACAGCAGCGTTTTTTGGACAGTGGTTTCAGCCATTTCGTTAGGCATTATGGCGTATTCGGGCGGGCATTTTTACACAGGCGCGTATCAGTCGTTTCGTTTAAAACAATACAACATGGACACGCTGATTGCGCTTGGCACGGGCAGCGCGTGGTTGTATTCGACGATTATGATTGATTATTACGATTCCTTCCCAGCACTTTCGCAACACGCTTATTTTGAAGCGGCAGTCGTCATTTTAGCGTTTATCAATTTAGGCAATGCGCTCGAAACCAAAGCGCGTGGGCAAACGTCAGGGGCAATTCGAGCATTACTCGGTTTGCAACCAAGAACCGCACGAGTTGTTCGAGATGGGCAAGAAATTGACGTGCCAATTGAAGAAGTCGGTTTAGGCGAAACATTGCGCGTTCGACCTGGTGAAAAAATTCCTGTCGATGGCGTGTTAAGCGAAGGGCATTCGAGCGTTGATGAATCGATGCTTACGGGTGAATCGATGCCTGTTGAAAAAACGGTTGGTGCATTGGTTGCGGGTGGCACGATGAATCAAACAGGAAGTTTTTTATTTACCGCAACACGCATTGGGCGAGATACCGCGCTAGCGCAAATTATTAAAAGTGTGCGACAAGCACAAAGTAGCAAACCCAAAATTGCTCGTCTAGCTGACCAAATTGCGAGCATTTTTGTTCCCGCTGTCGTTTCCATTTCAGGTGTAACCTTTTTACTTTGGTTAATTTTTGGCGGAGATGGCGCGTTGGGTTATGCGTTTGTCACATCTATGACGGTGCTTGTGATTGCTTGCCCATGTGCGTTAGGTTTAGCAACACCAATTTCAGTGATGGTGGCTGTGGGACGCGCCGCACAATCGGGAATTTTGATTCGTCAGGGTGAAGCATTGCAAACGGCGGGGAAATTAAATTGCATTATTCTCGACAAAACAGGCACTGTGACGCAAGGCAAACCAACGGTTGCAAACGTTTTAGCGTTTAATGATTTCGACGAAAAAACCGTGCTGCAACTTGCGGCAAGTTTAGAATCAGGTTCAGAGCATCCGCTAGCAAGCAGCATTTTAAATGCAGCAAAAGAGCAGGATTTAAAACTCGAACGCATCAAACAATTTAAAGCCATTGCAGGACGTGGCGTGATGGGATTATGGCAAGGCAAACCTGTTTTATTTGGTAATAAAACGTTGATGCTTGAAGAGCAAATTGCGGTTGCTGGATATTTGGACACGCTTAACGAATTATCTGCGCTTGGGCAAACGCCGATGCTTTTGGCGGTAAATGCTCAAATTGTTGGCATTGTGTCGGTTTCTGATCCGATTAAAACCGATTCAAAACAAGCCGTGCAAGCTCTGCAAAAACTAGGCGTTCGAGTGATTATGGTCACGGGAGATAATGACATTACCGCCAATGCGATTGCGAAACAGGCGGGCATTGCCGAAGTGAAAGCGCAAGTTTTACCCGAATATAAAGCGGCGATTGTGAAAGATTTGCAACGACTTGGTTATTGCGTCGGCATGGTGGGCGATGGAATTAACGATGCCCCTGCACTTGCACAAGCTGATGTGGGCATGGCAATTGGTGGCGGTACGGATGTGGCGATTGAAAGTGCCGATATTGTGATTTTGCAAGGTTCACTTTTAAAAGTTTCCGAAGCGATGAATTTATCAACGGCAACGCTTATCAACATTAAACAAAATCTGCTTGGTGCATTTTTCTATAACACCATCAGTATTCCGCTTGCAGCAGGTTTGTTTTATCCAATTTTTGGAATGCTGTTAAACCCAATGATTGCAGGGCTTGCAATGGCAATGTCATCGGTGACGGTGGTGTCAAATGCAAACCGTTTGCGCTGGATGAAATTTTAGACTCTTGTAACAAAAAAATCCGCCACACTTTCCCAAGTGGGCGGATTTCTCAAAGCTGTTTAATCGCGTAATTTCGCGCCTGTTTTTACGGCTAATGATTCTAAGAACGTATTCACAACGGTTTCAATTTCAGCATCGGTGAGCGTTTGTGCTTGATTTTGCAGCACTAAACTTAATGCCACGCTTTTGAAATCATCCTCAACGCCTTTTCCACGATACACGTCAAAAATCACCGCTTCTTGCAACAGTGCTTCATTGCACGCTTCAATTGCGCCAATGATTTCGCCAGCATTGATTTCTTCTTTGACAAGCAACGCTAAATCACGACGCACAGATGGGAATTTTGACAATGATTTGAAACTTGCACGTTGTTTTTTCAACAACAAATCTTGCGCTAACTCGAACAAAAACACAGGTGTTTCAAAACCGAGTTGTTGCTCCAAATTCGGGTGCAACATGCCAAGCCAGCCAACGACTTCGCCTGTTTCAGTCAAAATTTTCGCGCTTTGCCCTGGATGCAAGGTTTCATTTGAATCAGCGACAAATTGCACGTTGCAACCTGTTAATGCAAACATTGCTTCCACATCGGCTTTCACGTCGTAAAAATCAACCGAGCGTTCTTTTTCGCCCCATTGTTCAGCGGCAACATTGCCTAACGCTAAACCTGCGAGCATTTTTTCTTGCACCGTTTCGCCGTCTTTTTGCACAAAATGTAAACCTGATTCGAACAACCGCACGCGCGTTTGTTGACGATTCGTGTTATGCAACGCCGCCGTTAATAAACCGCCCCACAACGTGGTTCGCATCACCGCGAGTTCAGCAGAAATCGGATTTTGCAATTTTATAAATTCTGCACTGGGCGCAATCGCTGTTTGCATCGCTTCATCGACAAAACTGTAAGTAATCGCTTCTTGATAACCACGGTCAACGAGCAAATCTTTCACACGTTCTAAATCTAAAACGTTTTCGGTCGCTTGATTGAGCGCAGAACGCACTAAAATTTGATTGTTTGGCAAATTGTTGTAACCGTAAATTCGCGCGATTTCTTCAATCAAATCCGCTTCAATCGCAATGTCAAAACGGAAACTCGGCGGCGTGACTTTCCAGCCATCAGCTTGCGTTTCAATTTGCATTCCTAAGCGTTGCAAAATGCCTGTGACCGTTTCATTTTCAAAGGTTACGCCCAAAATTTTATTGAGTTTTTCTTCACGCAACGAAATTGGCTCACGTTTTGGCAATTCTGCTTGTGTCGTAACGTCAGTGATTTCACCCGCTTGACCACCGCAAATTTCTAAAATCAATTGTGACGCACGTTCAATCGCCCGATTTTGCAATTCAAAATCAACGCCGCGTTCAAAGCGGTGTGATGAATCGGTGTGTAAACCAAATTGACGCGCTTTGCCTGCAATCGCCAGCGGTGTGAAAAACGCACATTCTAAAAAGACTTTCGTGGTGTCTTCATGAACAGCCGAATACGCGCCCCCCATCACGCCAGCAAACGCTAACGCGCTTTCATCGTCAGCAATCACCAAACTTTTTTCGTCAAACATCACGGTTTGAGCATTCAATAATTCTAACGTTTCGCCATTAACCGCATAGCGAACGGTAATGCCGCCATTTAATTTTTCAGCATCAAACACATGCAACGGCTGACCCAATTCGAGCAACACATAATTTGTCACATCGACTAATGGACTAAGCGAACGCAAACCTGAACGACGCAAACGTTCTTGCATCCAAAGTGGTGTTTGCGCTTTGTTATTTACGCCAGAAATGACGCGACCTAAATAACGTGGACACGCCGTTGTGGCTTCAACGGTTACAGTTAATTTTTCAGCCGTTGTGACCGCAACGGGTTCAATCGCGGGAACTGTTGTGTGAATTTGATTTAACACAGCAACTTCTCGCGCCACGCCTTCAACGCTTAAACAATCTGCACGGTTCGGTGTTAAATCAACTTCGATTGTATTGTCGTTAAGTTGCAAGTATTCACGAATATCTGTGCCGACAGGTGCATCAGCAGGCAATTCCATTAAGCCTTCCGCTTCAGCGACTAAGCCTAATTCTTTTGCCGAACAAAGCATCCCGAAAGATTCAACGCCGCGTAATTTGGATTTTTTGATTTTGAAATCACCAGGTAACACTGCACCGATGACCGAAGCAGGAATTTTCAAACCCGCACGCACATTTGCCGCGCCACACACAATTTGTAACGGCTCAGCTTCACCGACATTGACTTTGCAAACGCGCAATTTGTCTGCATCAGGATGTTGTTCAGTCTCAAGCACTTCACCGACGACCACGCCGCTAAATTGCGCCGCCACAGGTTCGACGGCATCAACTTCCAAACCCGCCATCGTGATTTGTGCAACGAGTTCTTCCGTGCTAATTGCTGGATTAACGTAAGTTCTTAACCAATTTTCACTAATTTTCATATTCGTCCCTGCCTTAGTTGAATTGTTGTAAAAATTTCAAATCGTTTTCGAAAAATAGCCGCAAATCGTTAATGCCGTAACGCAACATGGCTAAACGTTCTACGCCCATGCCGAAGGCAAAACCGCTGTATTTTTCGCTGTCGATTTTGACGGCTTTGAAAACTTCGGGATGAATCATGCCGCAGCCCATGACTTCGAGCCAGCCTGTGTGAGAGCAAACTCGGCAACCTTCGCCGCCGCACATCACGCATTCAATATCAACTTCTGCCGAAGGTTCAGTGAACGGAAAATAAGACGGACGGAAACGAACTTGAATATCTTTTTCAAAAAACGCGCGTAAAAATTCATACACAACGCCTTTCAAATCGGCAAAACTCACGTCAGTATCGACTAAAAAACCTTCGACTTGATGGAACATCGGCGTGTGCGTAATGTCGGAGTCGCAACGATAAACGCGACCTGGTGCAATGACTTTTAACGGTGGCGTTTCAGATTCCATCACGCGAATTTGTACAGGCGAGGTATGCGTGCGTAAAACACGGTGCGCGTCAAAATAAAACGTATCGTGCATCGCGCGGGCAGGATGATGCGCGGGAATGTTTAAGGCTTCAAAATTGTGATAATCGTCTTCAATTTCAGGGCCTTCGACCACTTGAAAGCCGACGCTGGCAAAAATTTTGTTAATGCGGCGCAAGGTCGTTGTCACAGGATGTAAACCACCGACTTTTTGCCCACGACCTGCAAGTGTTACGTCAATGCGTTCGTTGGCTAAACGTGCAGCTAACGCGGCTTGTTCGAGTTCAATTTTTTTTGCGTCGAGTTTTTCTTGAAACGCATCTTTGGCTTGATTGATAACTTGCCCAGCCGTTTTACGTTCTTCATGCGGTAATGAGCCAAGTTCTTTCATTTGAGCGGTAAAAATCCCTTTTTTACCTAAATAATTAACGCGAATCGCGTCAAGACTTGTTAAATCAGTTGTTTTTGCAAGCTCATCTAAGGCTTGCTTGAGAATATCATCTGTAGGAGTAGACACGGTTTGATTTTATAGGTGATTGAAAAAGCCGCAATTCTATCATGGAGCGGCGGCTAGCGAAAATCACACAAGTTGTCTAATACTCAACCTTTAAACCAACGTAATTTTTCATGCAAACTCACCACCTCGCCAATAATAATGAGTGAAGGCGGTTTGATGGCTTCATGTTTCACTTTTTCAGGCAACGTGCTTAATGTTCCCGTCAAAACACGTTGCTTGGCGGTAGTGCCTTGTTCAATCAACGCCATTGGTAAATCAGGCGAGCTACCGTGAGCCATCAGCGCATCGCAAATTTGTTGCAATCCGATTAAGCCCATATAAATCACAACCGTTTGATTTGGGGCGGCAAGTTGCGTCCAATCTAAATTCACCGAATCATCTTTCAAATGCCCTGTGACAAAAATGCACGATTGCGCGTAATCACGGTGCGTCAACGGAATTCCCGCATAACTCGCGCAACCTGTTGCAGCAGTAATTCCTGGGACAATTTGAAACGCCACACCTTGCTGCATTAAGGTTTCAATTTCTTCGCCGCCGCGCCCAAAAATAAACGGGTCGCCACCTTTTAAACGTGCTACGCGCTTGCCTTCTTTGGCAAGTTTGACAAGCAGTGCGTTGATTTCATCTTGCGGAACGCTGTGATTGCTGCGTTCTTTGCCGACGTAAATTTTGTCGCTGTCGCGTCGTGCTAAATCTAAAATTTCAGGCGAAACCAAGCGATCATAAACAATCACATCCGCTTGTTGCATCAAACGTAACGCGCGAAAGGTGAGTAAATCCGCCGCTCCTGGCCCTGCGCCAATTAAATATACTTCACCTTGATGTTCAATGTGGCTTGATTGCTCAAGCATTTGTGTTAATTCAAGCTCGGCGGCTTCGTTTTTGCCTGAAAAAATCAGTTCAGCAACGCGACCTTGCAACACATTTTCCCAAAATATCCGCCGTGAATTCGGCACAGCAATTTTTTGTTTGACGGTTTCACGGAATTTTTCAGCAAGCCCAGCAAGGGTGCCGTAAGCAGGCGGAATGATGGTTTCAATTTTGGCGCGTAAAAATCGCGCTAACACAGGCGATACGCCGCTTGAGGAAATGGCAATCGTTATCGGTGAACGGTCAACAATCGATGGAAAAATAAAATCACACAACGCGGGGTTATCAACAACGTTAACTAAAATCCCTTTTGCTTTCGCGCAATCACTGACAAATTGATTCGTTTGCAAATCATCAGTGGCTGAAATGACCAATTTAAAACCCTCCAAATCTGAGGCTTCAAAGGCTTTTTGATGAATCGTTAAATTTGGCAATGAAGCGACTTGTGAACTAATTTCACGCGAAACAACGGTGATTTTCGCGCCAGCCTTTGCGAGCAATTCAATTTTTCGCGCCGCAACGCTGCCTGCGCCGACGACTAAACAAGGTTGCTGAGTAAGTTTGATAAAAATGGGAAAGTAGTCCACAACGATACTATGTAAAAATGAGGGAAAAAGTTCGCGCATTATAAACGTTATGATGTGGAATCGATATAATTCAACGTCAGGATTCATTCATGTTCACAATTCAACATTCTCTCAATACAGCAACTCAAAATTTAGCGACCATTTCAGAATCACCGCGTTTGGATGCCGAAGTGTTACTGGCTTTTGTTTTGGGCAAAAATCGCAGTTATCTTCGCGCGTGGAACGATAAAATTTTAAACGAGCAGGAAATTTTGCAATTTGAATCGCTACTTTCACAACGTCAACAAGGCGTTCCGATTGCGTATTTAACAGGTACACGCGAATTTTGGTCACGCGATTTTTTTGTTTCACCAGACGTTTTGATTCCACGACCTGATACCGAAATTTTAATTGAACATTGCCTTGAAATGATTCCACAAGATTTACCATTTCAGATTTTAGATTTAGGCACAGGTTCAGGCATTATTGCGATAACGCTTGCTTGCGAGCGTCCAAATGCAAAAATTATCGCTGTTGATGCAAGTGAATCGGCATTAAAAGTCGCTCAAAAAAATGCTGCGTTTCACAACTGTCAAAACATTGAATTCATTTTGAGTGATTGGTTTTCAAACGTGCCACAACGAAAATTCGATTTAATCGTTAGCAATCCGCCTTACATTTGTGAAAACGATGAACATTTAACACAAGGCGACGTGCGTTTTGAACCGAAAAGCGCGTTAGTCGCGGCTGAAAATGGTTTGCGTGACATTTTTGATATTACAAAAAATGCGAAAAATTATTTAACTTCAAACGGACAATTATTGTTTGAACACGGCTATAATCAGGCGAAAGATGTGCAAACTATTTTGGGCAATTTAGGGTTTGTAAACGTTCAAACGCATCACGATTTAGCAGGGCAACCACGCATCACAGCAGGTTTTTTGCCCAGTTTTTGATTTTTAAACGGAGCTAGTTAGCTTTGAAAGTAAATTTTTTTCGTCCGCATTCACTTAAAACGCGCGTGACTTTATTTACGCTGGTTGTTTTTATCACCAGCATTTGGTCGCTTATGTTCTATGCCAGTCGCTTGCTGCACGACGATATGCAGCGTGTTTTGGGTGAACAACAACGTTCAACAGTGGCGTTACTTTCTTCTCATATCAATCAAGAATTGTTGTTTCGCTTAAATTCGCTCGAATCAATTGCCCACACAATTACGCCCGAACTACTTGCAAAACCCAATGAATTACAAAAAAGACTGGAGGATCGTCCCGTTTTTCAAGCTCTTTTTAACGCAGGGACTTTTGTTACTCGTTTAGATGGCATGGCGATTGTTGCTGTAGGAAGTCCGAAAAGTCGCATGGATGTCAATTTTAAGGACAGACATGGCATCGCCGACGCGCTTGAGGGAAGAATAGCCATCGGCGCACCTGTCATGGGAAAATTGTTAAATGTCCCCGTTTTTGGCATGGCAGTCCCCATTAGAAATCCCCAAGGTGAGGTCATTGGCGCGTTAGCAGGTGTAATTGATTTAAGCCAACCCAATTTTTTAAGTATGATTACCGATAATCGCTATGGTGAAACAGGTGGTTATCTGATTGTGGCGTGTAATCAACGTATCGTTGTAACGGCAACCGACAAAAAACGCATCATGGAACGTGTGCCTTTAGTTGGTCAGTTCCCTGAAATTGATGAATTTCTTGAGGGTTATGAAGGTACCGCTGTTTTTGTTGATCCACAAGGCGTTGAAGTCATGGCATCGGCTAAGAAAATTCCCATTGCAACTTGGCACATCACCGCCATTTTGCCAACAAAAGAAGCCTTTGCACCGATTGAAAAAATGCAACGTGAAATGCTATTTGTGGCATCCGTTTTAACATTATTAGCAGGCGGATTGACATGGTGGAGTTTAAAACGCCAACTCACGCCGCTTATTTCCACCATAAAAATTCTAACCACCTTAACCAATTCGGATGAAATTCCCTCACCTTTGCCTGTTCCAAATAAAGACGAAATTAGTGCGTTGATTCTAAGTTTTAATCGGTTATTAGAAAAACTCGCTCAACGAGAGCAAGCGTTAAAAAATACGAAAGAACGTTTTGAACTTGCCATTGAAGGGGCAGAAGAAGGTATTTGGGATAACGATTTAATCACGGGCGAAATTTATCATTCGCCTCGAATGCGTGAAATGCTCGGTTATACGTTCGACGAATTACCGCCTGATATGGAAGCGTGGCAAGCTATTACGCATGAGCAAGATTGGCATACGACTTGTCTGAAACTCGACCAACATTTAGAAGATTCCAATAATGATTACAACGTGACAATACGTTTGCGTCATAAAAACGGACAATGGCGATGGATTCAATCACGCGGCAAGGCAACGCGTGATTCGAGTGGTTTTGCGTTGCGTGTCACAGGTACACATACCGACATTACAGAACGCATGAGGCTTGAATCGGAGCTGGCTGCGTCGCACGCTAAAACGTTGGCATTATTTGATTCCATTCCTGATTTAATTTTTTACAAAAATGTGCATGGTGTTTTTCTTGGCTGTAATAAAGCGTGTGCAGAGTTTATCGGACAACCTGTTTCTAACATTATTGGCAAAACGGATTACGACTTTTTTTCACCTGAAATGGCAGATTTTTTTCGTGAAAAAGATAAATTCGTTTTAGCTAGCGGGCAACGTCAATGTAACGAAGAATGGATTGATTTTCCAAATGGCAAACGTGTTTTTTTGCATACGGTTAAAACGCCCTTTTGGAGTCACGACAATCATAAATTGCTAGGTATTTTAGGCATTAGCCGCGATATTACTGAGCGGTATGAAGCTGAAAAAATAGTACAAGAAGCCAGAGATTTAGCCGAACAAACCGCTGAAATAAAGGCAAATTTCTTGGCAAATATGAGTCATGAAATTCGCACGCCAATGAATGCGATTATTGGGCTTTCATATTTGGCAATGCAGACCGATTTAACCCCAAAACAGCACGATTACCTTTCAAAAATTCAGCTTTCAAGTAATCACTTGCTTGGCATCATTAACGACGTACTCGATTTTTCAAAAATTGAAGCGGGCAAATTGTCTATTGCTCATGAAGAATTTGCATTCGACGATGTGATTGAGAACCTTAAAAATTTGACGGCTGCAAAGGCGGCGGATAAAAGATTGAAATTATTTTTTGACATTGAGCCGCGTGTCCCGAAAACACTCAATGGCGATGCGTTGCGCTTAGGACAAATTTTAGTTAACTACGTTGGTAATGCGATTAAATTTACCGAAAACGGCGGTATTTCAGTAAGCGTGCAAGTGCTAGATGAAACGGACAAGACGGTATTTTTAAAATTTGCCGTGCGTGACACGGGTATTGGTTTAACCAGCGAAGCGCAAGCAAGTTTATTTCAATCATTCCAACAAGCAGATAATTCAACATCTCGAAAATATGGCGGAACAGGTTTGGGGTTAGCCATTTCAAAACAACTCGCTAATTTAATGAATGGTGATGTGGGTGTTGAAAGTCAGATTGGCAAAGGCAGTATTTTTTGGTTCACCGCACAATTAGAAAAATCAAATGGGTGTTTAAACGCTCGAAAAATAGGCGTGATAAATTGCAAAGAAGCCTTAAAAACGATTTCGGGTGCAGCGATTTTGGTTGTTGAAGACAATGATTTTAACCAACAAGTTTTGCAAGGATTGCTCGCTAATTGTGACTTCGATATTTG
>JAQTOT010000041.1 GCA_028713145.1 Methylococcales bacterium | reverse complement strand
CCATTTCATGATTGGAAATCGCTTTCGGACTTAAATCATTTTCACGCACTTTTTGGACGATTTTATAAAGTAAATTCGCGTCGTTTAATTGGGCGATGAATTCTGAAAATTTGAAATACTCAAAAATTTCTCGCGCATCTTTTGAAAAAGCTAACAGGTAACTTTCTAAATTTGCTGCGATGTTCGCTTCACCGAGTTTGCTCAAATCCATTTTTGAGGTATTGAAAAATGACAACCCATCTGTGGCGCGTAACAAGAATTTTTCTTGTGCATCGTCGGATAAACTCATGGTTTGAAGGCGGTCAAATTCTAAAAGTACCGCTTCTTTTTTATCTTCTAACACGCCTTCAAGTCGGCGCAGTAATGTGAATGGCAGAATGATTCGACCGTATTGACTTTGTCTGAAATCGCCGCGCAGTAAATCCGCTAATGACCAAATGAAGGCAGCTAAGTTGTTGGTGTTTTGGCTCATGTTTTTCTCAATTTGTCGTGAATTTCAATTTTTAGAGGTTCATTTTCGTTAATCTTGGCAATGCCCGTAGTTGCTAAAAAAGATTATATGCACTTACGTCAACATTCATTAACGAAAATTGTTCGTCTATCATTTTCAAAACTTGTGGCATGATTTGCCTTTATAAAAATCACACTTTTTAAGATGACAGCTCAATTTTTTACCGACTTGCAAACGCTTTGCGATTATTTGGCACTTTCAGCCGAATCGTTGAATTTCTCACCCGAAGCCGCAAAACAATTTCCGCTTCGTGTCCCGAAAAGTTTTGCCTCACGCATTGAAAAAGGACATTCACACGACCCGCTGTTGCGGCAAATTTTACCCATTACTCAAGAATTACAAATTTATGACGGTTTTAGCAACGACCCCGTTGGTGATTTGCAAGCGGTGAAACAAATTGGCGTGCTGCACAAATATCATGGGCGTGTTTTGTTAATTAACACGGGGGCGTGCGCGATTCATTGTCGGTATTGTTTTCGGCGCAATTTTCCTTACACCGATTTGCAACTAAGCAAACAACAAGAAAATGAAGCCATTCGTGCGATTGCAGAAGATGAAACCATCGAAGAAGTCATTTTGAGTGGCGGCGACCCGCTCGTTTTAAACGATACCCGTTTAGCGAGTTTATTTGAAAAATTAAACGCGATTTCAAGAGTAAAACGGATTCGAATTCACACCCGTTTGCCGATTGTCCAACCTGAACGCATCACGCAAGAATTGGTCGATATTCTCAAAAATAGTACGAAAAAAATCGTTCTCGTGTTGCATTGCAATCATGCCAACGAAATTGATAACGAGGTGGCGCAAGCGTGTGAAAAATTAAAAACGGCTAACGTAACGCTGTTAAATCAATCCGTTTTATTGCAAGGCGTGAACGATGACGCAACGATTTTGTGTGAATTGAGTGAACGGTTATTTGAGATTGGTGTGTTGCCGTACTATTTACATTTTCTCGACAAAGCGCATGGCACGGGGCATTTTCAAGTTGCAACATCGCAAGCCTTAGAAATTATGACGACCGTGCAAAATCGTTTATCGGGTTATTTAGTCCCGAAATTGGTTTTTGAAAAAGCAGGTGAATTGGCAAAACAGTATTTGCACAATGACCAGCCGTAAAGCGCGTTATAATTCCCACCGTTACATTTCACTTACTTTTGGAGTCATACAATGGATGCACAAGCCTGTAGTTATGTCATTTTTGGCGCGACGGGAAATTTGTCACGCATAAAACTAATGCCTGCTTTTTATCATTTAGAAGTCGCGGGAGAATTGCCGAAAGGAACAAAAATTGTCGCTATCGGACGGCGTGAATGGACACAAGAAAAATGGCTTTCTGAAGTCAAAGATATGATTCAAACCAAAATCAAAGACGCTTTTGACGAGGCGGCTTTTGCACGTTTTGCCGCACGGTTGCATTATCATTTTGGTGATTTACAGCAAAATGAATGCTACAGCTCGCTGGCAACAACGCTTGAACAAAAACAATTCCCTAAAAATAGCGCGTTTTATTTGTCGATTAGTCCGTCGGATTTTGGCTTAGTGATGGAACATTTGAGCAATAACAAATTATTTGATGAACAACACGGCTGGAAGCGCGTCGTAATTGAAAAACCCTTTGGTTATGATTTAGATAGCGCACAAGCTCTACAAAAACGCATTTCGCATTATGTAAGTGAAGAGCAAATTTATCGCATCGATCATTATTTGGGCAAAGGCACGGTGCAAAATGTATTGGTATTTCGATTTGCCAATGTGATGCTCGAACCGCTTTGGAATCGCAATTATATCGACCATATTCAAATTACCCATTCTGAAAGTTTTGGTATCGAAGGGCGCGGCGAGTATTACAACGGCTCAGGCGCAATGCGCGATATGTTGCAAAGTCATTTGATGCAACTTCTAACACTCGTGACAATGGAGCCGCCTGTTTCAATGGAAGCCGATGCGCTGCGCGACGAAAAAGTGAAAGTCTTAAAATCCATTCGTCCCATTTCAAAAGAAGCCGTTCATGCTCATGCTTATCGCGCTCAATATGCACCTGGAACAGTCGATGGCGAAAAAGTGAACGGTTATTTGCAAGAAGATCACATTCCCCCTGACAGCATTACCGAAACGTATGCGTCGATGAAATTGTATGTGGATAATTGGCGGTGGCGCGGCGTGCCAATGTATTTACGCACGGGCAAACGCATGAAAAAAGGGCAATCCGTGATTTCGATTTGTTTCCGTCATCCACCGTTGCAATTTTTCCGTGATACCGATATTCATTGTATGAATCCAAATTGGGTGCTTTTGGGCATTCAACCCGAAGAATGTATTCGTGTTGAAATGACAGTCAAAGAACCTGGTTTAGAAATGAAAACCCGCACCAGTTCACTGGATGCCAGTTTTAGAAATTCGGACGAAAAAGCCATCGATGCTTACGAAGACTTGTTGCTAGACGTGTTGAAAGGCGACCGCTCGTTATTTTTACGTTTTGATGAAGTGGAATATGCGTGGAAAATCGTTGACCCGATTTTGCAAACGTGGGCAAGTGAGCGGGATTATGTTGCAACTTATCCAGCGGGTTCGTGGGGGCCTGAAGACAGCCGATTATTTGATAAAGAAAGCCAAAAATGGCGAACGTCCTTAACTCCAGAATGTAACAATGCAAAGTAATATCCAATGGCATCAATCTGAAACCACAGATTTAGTCGAACAAGAAGTCTGCGAACGCATCTTAGAATTAGCAAAAGAAGCAATTGCAGCGCGTGGACAATTCAAATTCGTTTTAGCGGGTGGCAAGACACCTGAAAAGGTTTATCGGTTGCTCGCTAAAAGTGATACGAATTGGTCAAAATGGTTTATTTATCATGGTGATGAACGTGTTTTGCCTGCCTCTCATCCTGATAGAAATAGCGTGATGGCACGCGGTGCGTTTTTAAATTTGGTGGCGATTCCTAAAAATCAGATTTTTGATATGCCAACCGAATTAGGGACAGAAGAAAGCGCAGCAATGTATCGCCCAATTGTGCAAGCAGCGATGCCATTTGATTTAGTGTTGCTTGGTATGGGCGAAGATGGACATATTGCGAGTTTATTTCCCAATCACACGCATGATGAAAACGATATTATTCATTCGATTTATAATTCGCCAAAACCACCTTCAGAGCGTGTCACACTTAGTGCGAAAGCATTAAGTAATACACAAAATTTGTTTTTTTTGATTCAAGGTACAAACAAACATCACGCATTAAAACGGTGGTGTGACGGTGAGGCGTTACCTGTTGCAAAAGTCAGTGCATTACAAAATTTAGTGGTTTTTTTGGATCAAGCCGCCGCTGACATAGATTGATTTTTCCCCTAAACTAAGACGCTTTTACTAAAAATTTTACGATTTAAGGAACAAATATGATTATTAGAGACAATGAGATTGCTGATTTAGAAACCCCAACAGGCACCATGCGAGCGCATATTTTTCGCCCTGTTGCGCCTGGAAAATATCCTGGTATTTTGATGTTTTCAGAAATTTTCCAAGTGACCGCGCCAATTCGTCGCACGGCAGCAATGCTTGCTGGTCATGGTTTTGTTGTCGCGTGTCCTGAAATTTATCATGAACTTGAACCATTAGGCTCAGTGCTTGCGTATGATGAAGAAGGTACAACACGCGGTAATGCACATAAAATCACCAAAGAAGTTTCAGCTTATGATAGCGATGCGCGTACCGTACTGGATTACTTAAAAACGCTGGATTACTGCACAGGAAAATTAGGTGTGATGGGCATTTGCATCGGTGGACATTTAGCGTTCCGTGCCGCGATGAATCCAGATGTATTGGCAACGACTTGTTTCTACGCAACGGATATTCACAAAAGAGGTTTGGGATTAGGCACAAACGATAACTCGCTTGATCGTGCGGGTGAAATTAAAGGCGAGCTTTTACACATTTGGGGTCGTCAAGATCCACACGTCCCACTTGAAGGTCGTAATCTTTTAAAAGCAAGACTTGAAGAAGTGGGCGCGAAATTTACTTGGCACGAATTCAACGGTCAACACGCGTTCATGCGTGACGAAGGTCCTCGTTATGATCCTGCGCTTGCGTTACAAAGCTGGGGATTATTGCTTGAAATGTTCCATCGCCGTTTAGGTTATGGTGATTTAGATATGGTGCAAGATGCAGCACCTGCTGAAAGTCGTCACTAATCGGATGTCATTTTGAGTAAAATCAAAATCATCGGCGGCAACTGGCGCAGTCGGCAAATTGAGGTGTTGGACGCGCAAGGTTTGCGTCCAACGCCAAATCGAGTGCGTGAAACGTTATTTAATTGGTTGCAAGGCGATATTTTTAACGCCCATTGCTTGGATTTATTTGCAGGCAGTGGCGCGTTGAGTTTTGAAGCGGCATCACGCGGTGCAAAATCGGTTATTCAAATCGAAAATAATGCTGCCGCGTGTGATGTTTTAAAAACGAATGCACAAAAACTTGGCGCGGTGCAAATTCAAACCCTGCAAACTGACGCGCTAACTTATTTAGCAAAATCGCCCGAAACACCATTCGATATTGTGTTTATCGACCCGCCATTTGGTTTGGATTTAGTTTCGCAAAGTTGCGATTTACTTGCAAAAAACAGTTGGCTTGCACCTTATGCCAAAATTTACATTGAAACTGAAACAACATTAAAACTCGAGCTGCCAGCAAATTGGCAGTTATTAAAAGATAAAACAGCAGGCGATGTCGCTTATAGATTATTCACATTTTCCCCTTAACAAGGTGAGGTCGAATGCGCCATTCTTTGACAGACGAACAAAAAGAGCAAATTTACGAAACGATCTCGCAAGGTTCTGAGCCTCGTCTTTCGTTTTATATTTTGGTGATTTTATCGACAATCATTGCGGCTTACGGATTGATTGCTAACAGTACCGCTGTTGTGATTGGAGCGATGATTGTCGCGCCACTGATGACACCGATTGTTGGCATGGCATTGTCGCTAGTAAGTGGTGACGGGCATTTATTTCGCGCAGCAACCATTTCTGAAATTGTCGGCGTTATTTGTTCGATTGGCTTAGGTTATTTAGCAGGTGATGTGACATTTGGCGTTGAATTAAGTAGCGAAATTTTAGCGCGAACTCAACCGTTGCCTTATGACATTTTAGTGGCTATTGCGGCAGGTCTGGCGGGAGCTTACAGTTTAGTTAATCCGAGAATTAACGCTGCTTTAGCAGGCGTTGCAATTGCCGTATCACTTGTTCCGCCGCTAGCTGCGACTGGAATTTGTTTATCTTTAGCGCGTTACGATTTGGCATTAGGAGCATTTTTACTTTTCTTTGCTAACTTTTTAGCAATTCAATTAGCGAGTGTATTTGTATTTATTAGCACAGGCTTTGTCGATTATTTTCATCATAAAGAAAATGAATTATTGCTGACAAAAACCACATCGACATGGAAATTAGTTTTCATTTTCAGCAAACGATTTTTACCAAGCATTATCTTGTTAGGGTTGGTGACATTTCATTTAAGCCAATCATTGATTAAGTTAGTGAATAAAAAAGAATTTCAACAGCAACTTGAAGCCACATTTAAAGAAGAATTGCAAAAACGCACTGGCGCACGTTTAACCGAAGTAAACTATAAAACGGCACCTGATGGAAAAATTAACACCATTGCCGTAGTCATGACACCACAAGAATTTACGCCAATTGAAATTGATAAAATTGAAGAGCGCGTACAACTTGCACTTCATAACGAAAACATTAACGTGGTGATTCGCTCAATTATTTCCAAAGATGCAGACAAAGACGGCGCGATTTTTTTACTTGATGAAGAAAAATTGAAACGGTTGCACGAATCCGAAGAAGCGAATTTTTTAAATGACATCACGCAAGCATTAAACAAATCACTCGCAAGTTTTGCGGGGGCATATTTGAATGAAATTCGTCGTGAAGATAATGATGGCATTAAAACAATTATCGCGATTGTCAGAACGCCTATTGCCATTACACCCACGCAAGTCAAAGCCATTGAAACGTTACTGCAAACCATTGATATGAACATTCATTTGGTGATTCGCTCAATTTTAACGCGCGATGCTGATGGCACACGCTATTTGTATCAACCGACTGAAGACATTACGCTAGCACAACAAAAAGCGGAACTTGATTTACGCAAAAAACTTGAAGAGGTATTGAAAACATCAGTACGAAAAAATGTTAAAGGTGGCGCGTTACTTGATTTTCAATACAACACGTCAGACGACACCAGCGACGTGTTAGCGGTCGTTCAAACACCTCAAAACTTTTCTAATAAACAAGTGAAAATTATTCAAGCGCAGCTTCAAAACGAAGTTGATAAACGCATTAAACTCGTCGTCCGCTCAATTGTTGGAACAGATATGGATGAAAATGGCTTTATGATTCCAGAAGAAAGTGCTGCAATTTCAAGTACCAATTCACCTGTTATTACGCCACCACCGACAGCGTTGCCAACACCTGAAGAATTAACCACTGATGCGACATCACGCCAGCCAGAACAACAATAGGATGATTGTTATTTTTCATAACACGCCGCGAGTATGGCTTGCATCTTTTGTAAGCCTAAATCACGAGTTAGTTTGATATTGTTTTCGGGAATTTCTTCAGGATTGGGATAATTTTCCAACGCTTTTTCTAAACTGCTTTCACGCAATAAATGCAACATCGGATACGGCGAACGATTGGTGTAATTCGCCGCATCATTTTCGTTTGAACCTTCAAAACAATAATTTGGGTGAAAACTCGCTACCTGATAAATGCCTTCATAATCTTCTGCTTCAAGCAGAGCTTGTGCGATTTCGACAAAATCCAAATAGTCATCAAAATCTGCAAACGCATTAGCGTAAATCAATAATGTCGTTTCAATCGCTTCGTTTTCGTCTAGTCGCGCACATTCATCGAGCAAATTTTCTAAACAGGTTTCAACGTCCGTTGAATTTTCAACGTGGAAATGAATACCCCCATCATCAAACACACGTTTTGCAAACGGGCAAATGTTGCGAGCAATCACAACCGTTTCGAGCCATTTTTTAGTTTCGGTAATTTGTTTCATAAAATCGATTCACCTCGCGCTAATTTTGGCAACGCGCCTTCCAAACCCATCGCGCCACGCATCACTTTATTTTTTAACGGTTTCACACGCTCTGCCAGCCCTAGTCCTAAATTGCGTAAAAATTTCAACGGCAAGATTTCGTTGCTAAATGCCTGATAAAACACGTCCATCACAGTCATCATTTTTAAGTTTTCAGTGCGACGCATTTTTTCGTAACGTTTTAAAACGCTTTCGTCTGAAATGTTGCGACCTTGTTGCACGGCTTCTAAAATGACTTCTGCCAACGCCGCTGCATCCAGCAAACCGATATTTACGCCCTGCCCTGCCAACGGGTTAATCGTGTGAGCAGCATCACCGACTAACGCTACGCCATGTTTAACGTAATGTTGCGCGTGACGGCGCGTCAACGGAAAACTCGTGACAGAAATCACCCGCGTCACGTCGCCTAATTCTGCTGGAAAAGTCGCTGTTAATTCGACTTGCAAAGCCTCATTCGACAAGGCTTGCAACCGTTTCACTTCATCAGGCGAGTTGTACCAAACAATCGAACCAAAATTACCTGTAAGTGGCAAAAACGCTTGAGGGCCTGAGGCAACAAAACGCTGCCAAGTAATATCTTGTTGCTCGTAAGCGGTTTCGATGTAAATCACGAGTGCGTGCTGCTCATAATCCCAACTTGTTACGCCAAGTCCCACGCCTTGACGCACTTTTGATTGTGCGCCATCGGCAGCAACAAGTAATTTCGTGGTCAAAATTCTACCGTTGTTTAAAATCAATTCGCTGTCGTCAGAATTTGAATAATTCAACGTTTCAATTCGCGCGGGGCAAATCAATTCGATATTTTCAAAGGCTTGCAAACGTTCGAGCAACGCCAATTGCGTGACACGATTTTCGACAATGTAACCGAGTTCACTGTGTCCAAT
The DNA here is from genome assembly GCA_028713145.1 of Methylococcales bacterium. Lineage (GTDB taxonomy): Bacteria > Pseudomonadota > Gammaproteobacteria > Methylococcales > Methylomonadaceae > UBA10906. The sequence continues at coordinate 7,888 of JAQTOT010000041.1, read as the reverse complement.
ATCATCGCTGCAAAATTCGGTATCGCCTGCTGTTTCCCAAACGCGCATCCGTTTGAATGGGCAAAGGCGGCGATTTTGAATGCCTTGCCACGCGCCAACCATTTCCAAAATCGTTTTTGAGGCAATGCTTAACGCCGACACACGCAAATCGTGTGGTTGTTCAGGTGAAAAGACTGGCGGGAATTCGTTTTCAATAACGGCGACTTTTAACAGACTACCGCCTAAACAACACGCCACTGCCGCGCCAACCATTCCGCCACCAACGATGACGACATCAAATTGTTCTTTCATATAAATCCTTGTATTTCATAAGTTGTTATAAATTCCATCTCTGCTACTTCATCCTTATCAATTGCTATTTCAACCGCCCGTTTTAAACGGTCTAATAAATATCACTCAAACGGATTGTAGACAGTGATATTTTCAAATTTATCGAAATCCTTTGTGTTTCTTGTCACGATTGTTAAATCATTCTGTAATGCCGTGCTGTAAATAATCAAATCACCTAACGACATACTTTTTTGTTGTCGAATTGAAATCGCACTATCAATAATTGATTTACTAATTGAAATAACTTCAAATTCTGCAAAAAGCTGTTCAAACAAAGGTTTTAAATCCCCGATTCGGTGATACCCTAAAACTTCAAGGCGCGTAATTTCAGAAACATAAAGCGTTTCTTGTTCAAAAATTACATCAAGGCAATAATACTTTTTGTCAGCGTAGTAAATGATGATATTGCTATCGAGTAAGTACATTATCTTGCCTTGTTTCTTTTTGCCACGTTAGCGCGTCACCGTATTTTTCAGCAACCCCCGCATTTTGTAAGGTCTTAAAAATTTCAAGTCGTCTTTGTTTTTGCGTTTTTTTCTGCCGCAAAAAATCAATAAAATCGATAACCTCAGCAAGTTCTATTTCATTTAATACTTCAATTTTTTGCTGAATTTGAGCGTAGTTTTTCATTTTTCCATTCTCCAAAATTCATACTTTCAATAAATCCCATTGCCACGTTTTCATCTTCTTCAATCGCCATTTCCACCGCGCGTTTCGCCAATTCTAATAACCTTTCACTTTCAGCTTTGAGCGCAAAACTTTGTTGAATTAGTTCTGTGATATTTGTTTCGAATAAGCCGTTCTAACATCATCAACAAGTTCTCTAGTCGAAGATTCAAAAGCCGAAAACTCTGCGATATTAGACTCTTTCAAATGAATTTGCCCTTCACCTGTATTTCCACGATGTTGTCCTGTCGAATAGTATTTATTTTGTGCAACTTCATCGGATGAAAGTACCCAGTAACGAATTACATCACGCCAAACACCTACCCAAATAAAAACATCACAACACGCTGGTTTGACTTGCTGAAAATTCATGTCAAATCTTGCCGTTGAATCTGAAGCTAATGCTTTAACGTAAAGAGGTTCGTTACTATCAAAGTCAACAGCTCTCGAGGCTTTCACTTCAATTTTTATTTTTCCATCTAAAAGGAAATCATATTGTCCCGAATAATCTGCATCCAGTTTTTTTGTGGGCTTTTTCAGCTCTGGACACAAACTTTTTAAATGTCCTTGCGCCCATGCTTCACCAAAACTACGCGGTGCGCTGATTTGAAAAATATACAAAAACATATTTCGAGCAATGTAATCATCTCGAAGTTCGTAATAATCGTCGAGTGAGATTTTGCCAAGACCCATTAACGATGAAATTAGAAATTCATAATCGTTAAATGGATAAACTGAAAACAAATCTTCTAAACGTTGCATAACATCATCATGCTTTTGTTTTTCCAGTGTTTCAACCATTTGAATGAGTTTTGCTTTTAGTCGTTCCATTATTTTTTTAGCTCTTCTTGAATTGTTGTTATTTCTAAATTTGATAAATTAAATGTTGAAAAAATCAGTGCATCTAATTCGCTGTATTTACTGCCATCATTCAAAACTTGCTTAACCATCTGTTCAATTTCATTATGTTTTGAATTACTCAAAAGGGGAAACGGTAATTTTTCAAGGTCGCCGCGCAATACTTTATGTGTTGAAAATTGTTTTTTGAATAAGTATTGAAAAAGACTTGAATTCAAATAACCCAAAGCAACTTTTAAACTGATATTTGGAATTTTAGGAATCAAAATGTTTGCGCTGTTGAGTGTTAAGCGTTGTTTATCGTCATAAGCAAAAGTAAGCGTTTTAGAAATAAACCGATAAATTAACTTTTCTGGCATTCTAAAAAATCTTTCTGGCGCAACTTGCTGAAAATTCTTTGGCTCGAAATTTAAAAAGAATTTTGGTTCGCTAACACTAAACTTTTGAATATCAGCACCTTTAAAAATAGGCTCAAAATCTTGACGTTTCACATCGGAAAGATGTTTTTTGTTATCTCCCGTTACGATGCCTAACGCCCATTCTGCATTTTGAAATAGCGTGTTATGTGGAACAGCGTAAATTTTTTGTAAAAGTTCTGCTTCGTTATTCGACACATCAACATCAAAAACATAATTTTGATTCGTTAGAAAACGATTTTGTTCAATCTGAAAAACATTTTCATCATTTTGAATTGTGATTAAGTTATTAGCGATTTCTTGAGTTTTGACAAAATCTAATCGAATAACAGGTGTAAAAACGCCTGTAAATTGCCGACCTAATTTTGTGATTTTTAGGATTTTTCCTTGTGTTAAAAGTGTGTGTCGAATAGTTGAATGTGTTTTTACATTCAAAATGGACTCTGGCAAGATGAAAGACAATTGCCCATTATCTTTCAACAGTTGGAGTGATTTTTGTAAAAATAGCGAAAATGTTTCCGTCGAATCATTTTTAGAAGCCCCCCACGGTGGATTGGTTGCAATGACATCAATTGAATTTAAAAAATGATTGGTTTTGCAAAAAATATCACTTGTTGCCAATTCATGGAGTGAATCCAGACAATAAATGTTTGGTGAAAAATCAATGTGTTGATACGCAAGCAATAAATTGATTCGAGCGATTTTCACAGCAAGCGAATCAATGTCAAAACCCAAAATTTTTTCAGGTTGTAACTGTAAAATTTTCGCCGCAGAAAGTAGATAATTTCCCGTTCCACAACAAGGGTCTAAAAATGTATCGTTTAGATTTTTTCTGATGTCACGCAATGAATCTGTAATCAACTTCAACGGCGTGTAATAACTGCCTTTATTAGATTTGCAGCCTTCGCTAGATAAGCATTGATATAACAATCCTAAAAAATCATTGTCAGTTAAAGAAATTGAATCATAAAGATTCATGTAATTACATTGTTCTATATGAGTTAATTCTCTTAACCAGTTCTCAATTTCAACCTTTACGGAATGACGTTTCCAATTTTGAAATGAATTTGCAGAAAATAGGCTTTGGGTTTTATCAAATAGCAATTCATTTTTGCTGACTAATAATTTAATTGTCGCTACAAATAATACGCTCTTTATATTTAATTTTTTCTCATCAACAAAGGATTGAATTGTTTTAACGTTATCTAAAAAAACGCCATTTGAAACATATTCAGATGGCAATATGCTTGCGGTCGAATTAACTTTATTTGCTCTTTTGATTAGTTTTTGAAGTGAACCATTTGAGAGACGATTTTTTAATTGATTAACATCGTTGGGTAAAAATGAAAGTGGACGTTGTTTCACTGGTGTTATATGACCTGCCTTTACCCAATTACGCATTGTGGCTGTAGAAACGCCAATCATTTCTGCGGCTTTATTTACGGGTAGATTTTGAGAAAACAACTTTTTATTCCTTCACCCAGATTTGGACAAAACTGAATTGAGTCAGTTGATAAGCAGAATCTTTGAGTAGGGTGTTAAGTTTTATCATTTGTTGATTATTTTCGATATTGAATTAAAGCGATTTTTTCAGTTGCGCTATTCTATCGCGTAATTCAATCGCCTTTTCAAAATCAAGTTGCGCCGCACTAATTCGCATTTGGGCATCGAGTTCAATCAATTGCCGTTCAATATCGACTTTGCCTAAATGTTTCGTGCCTTTGATGTCGGTTTTCTTTTCCGCAACGGATTTAATAATGGTTTGCGGCGTAATGCCGTATTTTTCATTATGAGCGATTTGCGCGGCACGACGATTTTTCGTAATTTCCATTGCGCGTTGCATCGAACCTGTGATTTTGTCGGCAAATAAAATCACTTTGCCGTTACTGTTTCGCGCCGCTCGACCAATCGTTTGAATCAAACTGCGTTCATCACGCAAAAAGCCTTCTTTGTCTGCGTCTAAAATGGCGACCAAACTGACTTCTGGCAAATCCAGCCCTTCACGCAACAAATTGATACCGACCAAAATATCGAACTCCCCTGCGCGAAGTTGGCGGATTAACTCAATACGTTCCAAACTATCCACATCGCTGTGTAAATAACGCACTTTGAGCATTTCTTTAGCGAGATAATCGGTTAAATCTTCTGCCATTTTTTTGGTAAGCGTGGTAATTAAAACGCGCTCGCCACGTTCAATGACGAGTTTGGCTTGTTCAATTAAGTGAGTCATTTGTCCCGAAATTGAATGCACAAAAATTTCAGGGTCGAGCAACCCCGTTGGGCGAATAATCAATTCCACGACATTTTGACTTTTTTCTAATTCGTAATCGGCTGGTGTAGCGGAAACAAAAAGCGTCGTTTGCATTTTGCTTTCAAATTCATCGAATTTTAACGGGCGATTATCAAACGCCGATGGCAAGCGAAAACCGAAATCAACCAGATTTTTCTTTCTCGCAAAATCACCGTTATACATCGCGCGAGATTGCGGCAAGGTTTGATGGCTTTCGTCGATAATCAACAAATAATCATCGCCAAAATAATCCATGAGCGTACACGGCGGTTCACCTGCTTTTCGGTCTTCAAAACAACGGCTGTAATTTTCAATCCCTGAGCAATAACCCAATTCTTCAATCATTTCTAAATCGTATTCAATGCGCTGTTTTAAACGTTGTGCTTCAAGCGGTTGCAAAGTGGGTAAATGCGATTCCAATTCAGCGCGAATTTGCGTTAACGCTCGCTGTTTTTTATCTTCGGGAATCACATATTGTTTGGCGGGATATAAAACGGTTTTATCGATTTGTGAAATTAAATCACCTGTGAGCGGGTCAATTTCTTTAACCGATTGAATCAAATTATCTTCAAGCGTGACGCGCAAGATATTGTTTTCGTAAGCAGGAATAATATCAATCACATCGCCCCGCACACGAAATTTCCCTGCTGCAAGCGCGGTGTCATTGCGTTCATATTGAATCGCTAGCAACGCTTTTAATAAATCAGTCCGTTTTAATTTTTCACCTTTTATCAGCGGCACAGCCATTTTTTTGAAATCGTCAGGATTTCCCAAACTGTAAATACAGCTAATACTCGCGACCACAATCGTATCGTTGCGGCTGATTAAACTCGACACCGCGTGCAAACGCATTTTTTCAATGGCGACATTTACGCTCGAATCTTTTTCGATATAAGTGTCCGTCGTTGGCAAATACGATTCAGGCTGGTAGTAGTCGTAATACGAAATGAAATACTCGACCCGATTTTCTGGAAAAAGCTCTTTGATTTCAGTGAAAAGTTGCGCGGCAAGCGTTTTGTTGTGAGCAATTATCAGCGTCGGCTTTTGCAATTTTTCAATCACATTTGCCATCACAAACGTTTTGCCACTGCCTGTAATACCTAGTAGTGTTTGTTTTTTCGATGTTTCAAAATTAGTGGTTAATTTTGAAATCGCTTCTTGTTGTCCGATTGAAGGCGCGTAAGGCGCGTTGAGTTTGAAGTGCATAATACTTGAAAAGAAAAAGCGCGATAAATCGCGCCCTTAAAAATGAAAATTTTTTATAAAAAACAACGTTTAGTCATTTCCCGCAATCGACATTTGCTCAATTAAAATTGAGCCTGTGCGAACGTTGCCACGAAAATCGACATCATTACCGACGGCAACAATGTTTTTAAACATGTCTTTTAAATTCCCCGCAATCGTGATTTCTTCAACGGGATATTGAATAACCCCATTTTCAACCCAAAACCCAGCCGCACCGCGTGAATAATCACCCGTCACCATTTTCACGCCCTGCCCCATCAATTCTGTGACGAGTAAGCCTGTTCCCAATAATTGCAACATCGATTCAAAATCGCCGCTGGTTGGCGTAATCGTTAAATTCCGCACGCCGCCTGCGTTGCCTGTACTTTTTAAACCCAATTTTCGCGCTGAATAAGTGCTTAAAACGTAATCTTGCAAAATGCCGCCGCGCACTAAATCACGATGCCGTGTTGCAACCCCTTCGCTGTCATACATCGCGCTGCCTAAACCGCCGATTAAATGTGGCTGTTCATGAATGTGAATAAAAGACGGAAAAATTTGTGTGTTCAGCGCATCGAGTAAAAACGTCGATTTACGATACAAACTGCCGCCCGAAATCGCGCCAACAAATGAACCTAATAAACTACTCGCAATTTCTGCACTAAATAAAACAGGGCATTGACGCGGGCTTAGACTTCTTCCACCTAAACGACGTACGGTACGTTCTGCCGCAATTTCGCCCACTTCTTTGGGTAATTCTAAAAATTGGGCATCTCGCGCCACGCTGTACCAATAATCACGTTGCATATCACCACCACGTTGCGCGAGAACCGAACAACTCAGTGAATGACGTGAACTTTGCCGAGCTTGCAGAAAACCCAAACTGTTGCCCAACACGCTAATGCCTTTGTGCGTGCTGACCGTCGCACCTTCAGAATTATTGATGTCAGGGTGATAAAAACGCGCCGCATTTTCACATTCAATTGCCATTTCAATGGCTTTTTCCGAAGACAAATCCCACGGATGATACAAATTCAAATCTGTAAATTCGGTGGCAAGCAAATCCGCATCAGGCAATCCTGCATAATCATCTTCGCTGGTGTAACGCGCGATGCTGCACGCTGCACTCACGCTTTCTTTTATCGATTCGAATGACAAATCCGTGGTACTTGTGGTCCCTTTGCGTTGCCCAAAATAAACCGTCACACCTAAACCTTGACTGCAATGATGCTCAATGGTTTCAACCACGCCTAAACGGGCTGTGACAGAAAGCCCATCATCAACACTCAATCCTGCTTCCGCTGCACTTGCGCCTTGCAATTTCGCTTCCTCAAGAAGCTGTTGCACGGCATTTTTTAATTCTGAAATACGTTCTGTTTGCACAAGCAATCCTTAGTTTTAATGTTTTGAGTTGCCGACATCGCCAGCACGGGTTTTATTGACAAAAATGTTTTTCAAACGATTCAACGCCGAGGCAATCGTCGTATCCATCACAGTTTCATTACCAATCGACACAATCACGCGCGTGAGTTCAGGCATTTTGTTTTTCGTTGAGGCAATGTAAATCGGTTGCACATACAAAATCGTGTTTCCCATTGGCAAAATCACCATCCGCCCCATTTCAACCGAAGAACCGCTTTGATTCCACAACGTGAACTGTTCTGAAATTTCAGGATGTTGTTGGGTCAAGGCTTCGATTTGTTCAGGGCCATTCACTTGCACATCTTTACCGAATTTATAAACGGTAATGCTTGGTTTGTAAGCATCGGTGCAATTTTTCTTATCAAACGTACTCGCCATGCCAACCATACTTAAATTGTTACGATTTACAGGCGTCATCGCGCTAATCAAACCAAATTCTTCGGTGTCGTTACAATCGCCAAAATCCATCGTTTGATAATAGGGTTCAACCGCTTTTTCACGCACTCTTGCTTGTCCCCATGTTTCCGCTTGTTCGTAAAATAACTCAGCGGTATTTTGGTGATAACGCGCAAAAATTTGCATTTGAATCGAGTACAAATCACGCGGATAACGTAAATGCGATTAGAGTTCAGCAGGCATCGTACTTAATGGTTTAAATAAACTCGGATACGCCCGATTGTAA
>JAQTOT010000204.1 GCA_028713145.1 Methylococcales bacterium | reverse complement strand
AAATCAAAACGATAAAACCGCTGATACGGCTTTTACAGGCGGCAAAGGCAATGACACGCTCGATATTGGCAAAGTGCAATACAGTGGCTCGTTAAAAATCGATGGTGATGGTGGCACTGATACCTTGAAACTTTCTGACCAAGCAGCGTTAAGTGCTGCAACCGTTGGCAATATCTTGAATTTTGAACGCATTGAACTTTACGACGATAACGACAACAGTGTTGAATCCGTTGATTTATCGTTGCTAAAAAATATCTCAACTGTTCAGCTAGATAAAGATTCGCTCGGTGATGGTTATGTTTTAAACAATATCTCAGCAAGCCAAGCCAGAAACATCATTTTGGCGGGGAATCAAGTCGTTTCGCCAACGTTTAACGTCCAAAACGCGCTGACCTTGGGCAACATTGATGCGCTAGGTTTAACTATTGACGCAGGCGATACGGGGAATGCTGTTACTGTTGCAGGCATTGAAGCACCTGGGATTGAACTAATCAATTTGAATGCGATTGATAGTTTTACCAGCACGACCTTAACGGGCTTACCCGCTTTGACGACATTTACCATTGTGGGCAATGGCAACGTCAATTTAACTACCGACAAATTGCAATTGAATTTAAATGCGACCATTGATGCCAGTTTATCAAAAGGATTATTGACCGTTGATGCAAGCAAAGCGACTGCGCCAAGCGGGACGCAAAATGGTTTAGCGGTAAAAGGCAGTTTGACGCAAACCAGTGTTTTAACGGGGTCTGAATTTGCAGATTTCTTCACAGGTGGCGCGGGGGCGGATTCATTTGTTGGCGCAGGCGGTAATGACACGTTAACTGGCGGCGCAGGGGCGGATTATTTAGATGGCGGCGCAGGTAGCGATGTCATCAATGGTGGCGCAGGGGCAGATTTCATCATTGGCGGCGCAGGCTTTGATACGCTAAATGGCGGTAGCGGTGATGACACGTTTGTTTATGCTGCAACGGCGGATTTATTTGACAAGTTCGCTCTCGTTGATCGTCTTTCAGGCGGCTCAGGCGTTAATAGTTTATTACTCGGCACCAATGCGGCTGCTTTTGCTATTGGCGCAACCGACATTTGGACGGGAGCAACAAACATTGATACGTTAATTGGCGTGGCAAATACGACGGCAAATACCTTTGTTTTAGATAAAAGTGCCGAAACAGCAGGTGTTAAATTAGTCGATTTATCGGCAAATAGCGCAGCAACGGGTAACAAAGTTGACGCAAGTAGTTTTACGGCGACAAATTTAACGTTAATTGGCAGCGCGACTGGCGCGAATGCCTTATCTAGCGGTGCGGGCAATGACACGATTATCGGCGGAAGTGCTATTGATACGTTGATAGCAGGTGATGGGGCTGACGTGATTTATACCAACGGTGGAAATGACTCCATTGATTTAAGTGTTACGGCAGCAGGTTCGACCGTTGCCACCGCTGATAGTGCCGTCGATAGCATCTATATTCCTGCTCTTCCAACTACAACAGGTGGCGTTTCGATTAAGGGTTTTGGAACGCTTGATAAGTTGTATTTAACCAAAACAGCGTTTGGAAATATCGCAGCATTAACAGAAACGACGACGACACCCGCCGTTTTGGGTAATTATGCAGAAGTAGCCACTTTTACTGCCACGGCAACGGCTCCCGCCGCGTTAGGTAATTCAGGGGCTGGGATTATTGCTGTTGGCGCAGCCGTTACGGCAACAACCGCTACGGTTTCGTTATATTTAACCAGTGATATGAGTGCGGCAACGACTGCAAATTCGCAGTTATTTGTCACCTTAACGGGAATTGGGACGGATGATTTTGGAACAGGTAATTTTGTTATGATTTAAATTCGCCTTCGGGGAACAAATCAAAGAGACGCAATACACGTTGCGTCTCTTTTTTTGTCTGTGATTTCAATCTTTAAAGTTAAGACGGCAACGCCTTTTGTTGCTAGAATAAATTAACTTTTTTAATTATCTTATTGTTTATTGAGCTGTTATTTCTAATGAAAATCCGTGCCTTGCTCCTCTTTTCTGTTTTTTCGCTATTCTCCCAACCCAGTTATTCCACTGTTTATGATTTACCTGCCAAAGCAGGTGATAGAGTCATTGCAGAATATCCCAATGAAATTGCGGTGACACGCGCTGAACAAAATGAAACGTTGCTTGATGTGGCGCGACGTTTTTCGCTTGGGCAAGTTGAAATTATTCGTTTAAATCAAGATTTAGACCGTTGGCTGATTAAAAAAGATCAAGTCATTACTTTGCCAAACAAACGCATTTTGCCCGATTCGCCACATGTTGGGATTACGCTCAATATCGCCGAATATCGCATGTATTATTATTCACCAAATGGCAAAGTGTATTCTTTTGCACACGGCGTTGGGCGACAAGATTGGAAAACGCCGCTCGGCAGAACCACGATTCAAAAGAAAGTCAAAGATCCCGTTTGGCGACCACCTGAATCGATTCGTCGTGAACACGCCGCCAATGGCGATCCGTTGCCCGAAGTCGTTCCCGCAGGGATTCATAATCCACTCGGTGCTTACGCGCTGTATTTGAATTTGCCTGGTGATTACCGTATTCACGGCACTGATGTAGATAAAATTTTCGGTATCGGAATGCAAATTACGCACGGTTGCGTTCGTATGTATCCTGAAGATATTGACGCGCTTTTTCACATGGTGAATGAAGGCACACCTGTTTATATCGTCAAACAACCAATTAAAGTGGGTTGGCTCGATAATGTTTTATACGTTGAAATTCATCCTGATTTAGAAGGTGAAGAAACCACGCCTGAACAACGTGTTGCTAGTGCATTAGCGTTGATTCAAAAAGCTAATCATGACGAATTACCACAATACGACGAGGCAGCATTAAAAGAAGCCGCTGAAAAACAAACAGGTAATCCAACAGCAATTTATACTCGCGTTCTGTCACCCGAAGAAGAAGCCGCTGAAGCGGCATTGCTTGCAGCAGAAGCCGAAAAAGCAGAAAAAGCTAACGTTGCACCACCCGTTAAACCCATTGCGCCTGTTGCCAAAACAACGGTAGCTCCAATTGCAAAATTTGCTCCAAAATCAAAAACAGTTGCGACAAAAAAACCAACCGTTTCAACCAAAGTAACCGCCATAAAAGCGACTAAACCGATTGTAAAACCACCGCCAAAACCTGCTGCAACAAGCGGCTATCACAAACCTTAATTTGAGCCAAAACGCATGAAAAATTTTATTATCAAAGGCAAATCACGTTATGAGTTTTGACATTATCTGTTTTGATTGTGATAGCACATTAAGCAAAATTGAAGGGATTGACGAATTAGCGCGTCGCGTGGGGTTAGGCGAGCAACTCGCCAAACTCACTGATGCGGCAATGAATGGGGAAGTTGCTTTAGAAGATATTTACGGCAAACGTTTGGACTTAATCAAGCCAAATCGTGATGCTATGAATTGGTTAGCGGATTTGTATATTTCAGAATTAGTCGATGGTGTTCAAGATGTTTTTGCCCAGCTTCAACAACACCATAAAACTCTTCACGTTATCAGCGGTGGTTTGTTGCCAGCGATTTTACCGTTAGCGAAATTATTGAATGTACCTGCTGAAAATGTTCATGCCGTGGATGTGTATTTTGCTGAAAACGGCGATTATGCTGGTTATGAAACAAATTCGCCGCTTGCCAGAAATGGTGGCAAAGCTGAAATTGTTAAATCATTACAAGCAGAAAGATTGGTCATGATTGGCGACGGCAAAACCGATTTAGAAGCGCAAAATGCAGGCGCAAAAGTCATTGGTTTTGGCGGTGTCGTGAATCGAAAATTAGTGCGTGAGAATGCCGACTTTTTTGTCGCGGATGAAAATTTGACGGCAATTTTGCCATTTTTGTTTGAACGTGCGAGTGAGTAAAAACCATGTTTCAAAAACTGTCTGACAAAACACTGGGATGGGCGCGGCAT